>NZ_JBIQOC010000078.1:0-490 GCF_044130295.1 Acinetobacter uliginosus
TCGAAACCATGCCGAGCTCCACTTGCATGTTGATGCACGCGTATGTAGCTTCCATCAATGAATACCCATTCCTGATCCAGAATGCCTCGTAATCTAAAAAAAATTATCCCATAATCCCTTACTTGCCCAGCGATTAAAGCGATTGTAAGCAGTTTGCCAAGGGCAAAGTTCTTGAGGAATACACGCCATGTCGCACCCGTACGTAGCTTCCATAAGATGGCTTCCATGATATTTCTACTGTTTTTTGAACAATAACAACCGTATAATCGCATAGTATCTTGAATTTGCTGCCAAATATCATCGGTGAGAAGAGTACGTGCCATTGAAAAAATATAGAAATGAAAAGAGCTTAAAGGAGGATTTTAAGTATTTAAAACCAATTCTTCAAATGAGGACACGCCCTAGTAAACTTGATTTTTTCTTTATCTAGCTTACTCATTAAAAAAATTGGACCATAAAAAATACACCCTTCAATCAAAAAAAGAATTTC
>NZ_JBIQOC010000079.1:0-21514 GCF_044130295.1 Acinetobacter uliginosus
GTAAACTTGATTTTTTCTTTATCTAGCTTACTCATTAAAAAAATTGGACCATAAAAAATACACCCTTCAATCAAAAAAAGAATTTCATATTTTATTGTATGAGAAATGTTTTCTATATTCAGCCTGTTATAGAATAGTTGGGTTGATAAGAATATATTGGATTTCTGTACACCACGATTCGCTCGAAACGTGCTGCATAGAAAAGTCTGCTAAAATTAATGCAACTTTTTAATATAAAATGATTTTGGGAAAACCTATGAGTAAAGCCTTACCCATCGCTGTCGCTGTTCTTTTAGGCGGTGCTGCACTTATACCTGTTTATTATGCAACTCAAAACCCGGCTACTGTGACATCAAAAGCATCAAAAAATGCCTCTGCTGTTGAAAAAATCAGTTATGCACTCGGTTATGAAGTTGCACATCAAACACCGCCTGAATTAGATATTAATAGCTTTGTTACAGGTGTACGTGAAGGTCATGCTCGTAATAAACCGGCTTATACAGAACAAGAACTTCAACAAGCCTATCAGCAGTTCCAAAAAGAAATGCAACAGAAACAGCTTGATCAAGCCAAAACAGCTCAATCATCAAGTGACAATTTCTTGGCTGAAAATGCGAAAAAACCAGGTGTGAAAACCACGGCTTCAGGCTTGCAGTACAAAATCACCAAAGAAGGTACAGGTAAACAGCCGACTGCTACTTCTGTGGTTACCGTTCATTACAAAGGCCAACTGGTCGATGGCAAGGTATTTGACAGCTCGATTGAACGTGGTCAACCGATTGAATTCCCGCTCAATCAGGTCATTCCCGGTTGGACTGAAGGCCTACAACTGATGAAAGAAGGCGGTAAAGCCACCCTTTATATTCCTTCACAATTGGGCTACGGCGAACAAGGTGTTCCGGGCACGATTCCTGCCAATAGCACCCTGATTTTTGATGTCGAACTGATTAAAGTAAAATAAAAATTTTAAGGAGAGCTTTTGCTCTCCTTATTTATCTTGAGATAAGAAAATGAAAACATCTATAACACTACTTTGTTTATGCATGTGCACAACGGCAAGTTTTGCAAAAACGGTGACCAATAGCAGCAGTTTAAAGGAACAGGTTGGTTACAGCTTCGGTTACTTAATGGGACGTAGCAATGCTGAATCATTTAAAGATTTAGACTTGGAAGCTTTCATCCTGGGTTTAAAGACAGCCACGCAAGGTGCTAAATCT
Source organism: Acinetobacter uliginosus (assembly GCF_044130295.1). NCBI lineage: Bacteria > Pseudomonadati > Pseudomonadota > Gammaproteobacteria > Moraxellales > Moraxellaceae > Acinetobacter > Acinetobacter uliginosus. The sequence continues at coordinate 1,218 of NZ_JBIQOC010000079.1, forward strand.
GCCCTGACGGATGAAGAAATGGCTCGTGTTTTGAATCAGCATAAAAAGCTAAGTGAAGCAAAACAGCTGATTGAATTAAAACAAAAAGCCGAAGCCAATGCCAAAACTGGGGCTGAATTTTTAGCAGCCAATGCCAAAAAACAAGGTGTTCAAAGCACCAAATCAGGTTTGCAGTATCAGATTTTTAAACAGGGCAACGGAAAATCGCCAAAGCCCTATTCCGTGGTTAAAGTCAATTATGAAGGCCGGCTCATTGATGGAACCGTGTTTGACAGCTCGATTGCCCGAAACCAGCCAGCGGAATTTCAGGTCAGCCAAGTGATTCAAGGCTGGGTGGAAGGCTTACAGCTGATGAACGAAGGGGCCAAATATCGCTTTTTCATTCCGGCACAACTTGGCTACGGTCAAATTGGCTCCGGCGATGTGATTGAACCGAATAGCACCTTGATTTTTGATGTCGAACTGCTTGAAGTATTGCCCAAATCCAGCAAGTAATCGGTCAGTCACTATCTCATTTCAAAATAGCGAGTGGGTCAATCTGAAACTCCCCCAGCAGTTATGACTGCTCGCCATTTTTAGCATGGATGAGATACTCTAACCTATGTTGCGCTCCATTCTGGAAGAGGTCATTATTCTGAAATCCTGCCGATCTATTTTCTCTTTTTTCAATACCTATAAATAAGATTAACCCCATATTTATTCAATACTTAGATACATATTCTGCTGAATTAAAAGCATGTTTCAATTTATGCATCTTAGTATGTCGTCAAAGTTGAACAATCTTGTACAATCATTAAAGAAAATTTATTTCTATATTTTTAATTCAGACATTTTTTATTTATTACAAGGATTGAATCCATGGCTCTCGGCATTAAAACTCGCGAAATTCAGTACACTGCACCAGATGGAACACATTTGATCGGATACTTTGCCGCACCTGAATCGGAAAAACCGCTCCCAGGCATCATTGTTGCACCAGAATGGTGGGGACGAAATGATTACACTGAACAACGTGCACGTGAGCTTGCTGAACATGGCTACGCCGCCCTTGCCATTGATATGTACGGAGATAAAAAAGTCACCACAGCTGTTCCTCAAGCAAGCGAATGGATGATGCAAACCTTTGAAGATTCTGAAACAATTGTGACCCGTGCGTCTGCAGGTTTAGCCACATTAGCTGCGCAAGAAGAAGTAAATGCAGATAAACTTGCAGCTATAGGCTTCTGCTATGGTGGCAAGGTAGTTCTGGATCTGGCACGCTCTGGCGCTGATTTAAAAGCTGTCGTGACCTTCCATGGTAACTTGACACCCAAAGTCCCTGCACAACCTGGACAGGTGAAAGCCGAAATTCTGGTGCTCCACGGAGAACTGGACAGTATGGTCAGTCTGGACGATGTCGCACGCTTTAAAGAAGAGATGCATGCTGCTCAAGTCGAGCATGAAGTGATTATCTTTGAAGATGCTAAACATGGCTTTAGCAACCCGCTGGCAGACGAACGTGCCAAAGCCAATGGTATTGATCTGGGCTATAACGCAGTAGCCGAACAGCAAGGTTTATCTGCCATGTATGAATTATTTAAAACACGACTTGGTGAATAACAATGAAGGTAAAGATAGTTTGGCTATTTTTACCGATCCAGTGATGGATCATTTAGAGAGGATATAACAATGACGACAAATAATTGTGCATATTGCAATTTTGATGAATATGACATCATTGATAAAAATGATTTCGGGGTCATTTTACCCGAACCAAATGCTTTATCCAAAGGTCACTCGGTTATTGTTCCTCTACGTCATGTCAGTTCTTTTTTTGATATCACCGATAAAGAACGTAAAAGTCTGATGTCTTTGCTGGAGCTTGCCCGTAATGAATTGAAGCTACGTTACCATCCTACAGGTTTTCATATTGGCTTTAATGATGGCGCGGTGTTTGGCAAGGTGGATGAACATCTGCATATTCACATCATTCCACGCTATGAAGGCCAAACCTTGAAACTTGATGAGCGTTGGGGCATGAGCAGCGAATAAAAATGGATTGGACTTTATCCATCAAAAAATGATGCTTCGGCATCATTTTTTTTGCTTTGGACAGCACCGCAGTACCACCCAATTTTCGTTATACTATTCATCTATTCCTACGCTACGGTTCACATGTCACAGTTTTCTTTTGCCGATGCCCTGCTTTCCTGGTTTGACGTTCATGGTCGTCATGATTTGCCCTGGCAAGTGGTAGATGATCCCTACAAAGTCTGGGTTTCTGAAATTATGTTGCAGCAAACCCAGGTGAAAACGGTACTGCAATATTTTGAACGTTTCATCGAACGTTTTCCGACTGTAGAAGATTTGGGACAGGCCAGTTGGGATGATGTAGCCCCGTATTGGGCGGGTCTGGGTTATTATGCCCGCGCCCGAAATTTGCATAAAGCTGCGGGAATGGTGGCTCGTCGAGGTCAATTTCCTGCTACATTAGAAGAATGGATCGAGCTTCCCGGAATTGGCCCATCCACTGCAGGGGCACTGATGTCCCTCGGTTTGCGTCAGTACGGCGTGATTATGGATGGCAATGTCAAACGGGTATTGGCGCGTTTCTTTGCCATTGAAGATGAGCTGTCCAAACCGGTGCATGAACGTACAATGTGGCAACTGGCAGAACAGCTTTGCCCGGTTGAGCGCAATCATGACTATACCCAGGCCATTATGGATCTCGGGGCAACCATCTGTACACCGAAAAAACCGCTCTGTTTATATTGCCCAATGCAACAGCACTGTAAAGCACATCAACAGGGACTGGAAACTGAGCTACCGTTTAAAAAAAACAAAAAACCTGTTCCGGTAAAATCAGCGCAAGTGTTACTGATTCAGTCTGGTGATCAATGGTTATGGCAGCAACGTCCCAATAGCGGTCTATGGGGTGGCTTGTGGTGCTTGCCGATTATTGAAGATGCTGCCGAATTTGAACAACTGTGCCAATCTTTAGGTTTCAAAAAAGTGATTCAACGTGCGCAAATCACGCATAGTTTTACGCATTTTACCTGGCAACTGGAAGCCATCTGTTTTGAAGTTGGATATGACCAGCAGGAACATCTTGCCATTGAACTGAATGGCAGCTGGTTAAGCCCACAAAGCGCAACAGCAATGGGCCTGCCCACTGCGATGAAAAAATTGATCTCTGCAATAAATTTATGAGATAGTCAGGCACTGTAGTTCGAATAATTTTCACATAGATTAGAATGAAAAAAGGATGAACAGTGCTACGTTTTATTTCGACCTTATTTTTGGGTTTTAGCATTTTGTGGATTGCGGCATGTACCTCAACACCGCAAAAACCGTCCTCTACCCCGCTTCCCCCAGCTCAGGTGCAAAAGCTGAAAAGTATGCAGCTGAAATCATCACTGCCTATTCCGGTAAAAAATATCAAAGCCAGACAGTTAAAGGATACCTGGGGTGCTTCACGCAGTAGTGGCCGAACCCATGAAGGCATTGACATTATGGCTCCACGTGGAACAAAAGTGTTGAGTGCCACAGAAGGACTCATTGCTGACTTACGCAATAACAATTTGGGTGGTAAAGTGGTTTGGATTCTGGGACCGGGTGGAAGCTGGCATTACTATGCCCATCTAGATGATCATAAACGTGGCTTAAATGTCGGCGATTATGTCAAAAAAGGTGAGCTGATTGGTTATGTCGGCAATACCGGCAATGCACGTCATACGGCGCCGCATTTACACTATGCTATTTACCTCGAGGGTAAGGGTCGTGGTGTGGTGAATCCCTATCCTTATTTACGTTAATTTTTAGGAACTATTCATGTCAGAAGCGTTGATCAATCGTTTGGTCGAATTTGCTGAATCAGGCAATCAACAAAAAATTGTGTTGGCAGGACAAACCCACCAAGGCTGGGTGATGGAAATTACCGAAGAGGCGCTTTTGATCAGTACCGGTTTTGCAGAAAAAACAGGAAAAGATATGTGGATTCAATTCGCTGACTTACAGCAAGCCGAACTATATTACTGGGACAACCAGCAAGATCAATGGACTGAATTTAAGCTATAGGTACTTAAGGAGCATCAGAAATGTCGATTCAACGCTGTGGCTGGTGCTCGAATGATCCACTGTATATGGCCTACCATGATCATGAGTGGGGCAAAGCTAGTCATGATGAGGCCCACTTATTTGAAATGCTGTGTCTGGAAGGACAGCAGGCCGGTTTATCCTGGATTACCGTGCTGAGAAAGCGTGAAGCTTACCGTAAACATTTCTTTCAATACCCGATTGCCAAGATCGCCCAGTTCAGTGATGCAGAGCTGGAAAATAAACTCCAGGATGCTAGCCTAATCCGGCACATTGGCAAGCTGAAAGCCATTCGTGACAATGCCATGGCCTGGCAGCATTTAAGCCAAGAACTAAAACCACAACAGATCAATGTCTGCAATTGGCTATGGAGTTTTGTCAATCAGCAGACTATAACCAATGATGTGCCGGATTATCGCCAGGCCCCTGCCCAAACCGACATCAGTCTTGCACTATCCAAAGCTTTAAAAAAGAACGGTTTTAAATTCGTAGGACCCACCACCTGTTATGCCTTTATGCAGGCTGTGGGGATGGTCGATGACCATGAAAACCATTGCGCTTTTAAATCAACTTAACACGTGACTACAACCATAAAAGGATTCTGCCATGAGTGACAATATCATCCATGCCTATGCTGCGATGCAGGCAGGTGCAGTACTTGAACCCTATCAGTTTGATGCCGGAGAACTACAGCCCCATCAAGTTGAAGTTAAAGTTGAATACTGCGGTTTATGCCATTCCGATATTTCAGTGATTAATAATGACTGGAAATCTTCAGTTTATCCTGTGGTGGCCGGACACGAAATTATTGGCACTATTACCCAGTTGGGTTCAGAAGCCAAAGGTTTGAAAGTGGGACAACGCGTAGGCATCGGCTGGACTGCTGAAAGCTGCCAGCATTGTGATCCTTGTGTATCAGGTCAGCAAGTCCTGTGTAGCGGTGAGAAAAAAGCGACCATTGTGGGTCATGCCGGCGGATTTGCCAATAAAGTCCGTGCCGGCTGGCAATGGGTGATTCCCCTCCCAGAAGATCTGGATCCGGAAAGTGCTGGTCCGCTGCTCTGTGGCGGGATCACCGTATTTGATCCGATTCTCAAACACCAGATTCAGGCCATTCATCATGTGGGTGTGATTGGTATTGGTGGCCTGGGTCATATGGCAATCAAACTGCTGAAAGCCTGGGGCTGTGAAATTACCGCATTCACGTCTAACTTAAATAAAACCGAAGAACTAAAAGCCATGGGTGCAGACCATGTGGTGAATAGCCGTGATACAGCCGCATTAAAAGCTCAACGTGGTAAATTCGATTTGCTACTCAGTACCGTCAATGTCACTCTGGACTGGGCTGCCTATTTAACCACACTGGCTCCAAACGGTACGGTACATATGCTGGGTCTGGTACTTGAACCGATGCAGATCTCTGCCGGCATGCTGATTGGCGGCGCAAAATCGGTTACCGGTTCACCTACTGGCTCACCTGCTGCATTGCGTCAGTTACTGAAATTTGCTGCGCGGAAAAATATTGCCCCGCAAATTGAAGTTTTTCCAATGTCACAACTGAATGAAGCGATTGAACGTCTGCATTCGGGTCAGGCCCGTTACCGGATTGTGTTAAAAGCTGATTTCTAATTTTTATTTGATTCGGCTGAATTCAAATTTCATCAGATACGATGAGGAAAAAATTCCGCCTAATGCGGAATTTTTTTTGTTTTGTTAATTAGCGTAATGCTTCAGGCAACAGCGGAATACTTGAGGGTTTGGCAAGTTCTGCCTTCATCTTTTGCAGCATCTGATAAGGCTGCTGCTGTACAAACATATTCACAAAGGTTAAAGGAATGGAACCTTCAGGATTGGCATAACCATAGGTGGAAACCTTGACTTTATTATTGGCTAATTTCTGAAAGGTCCAATCACCTTCATAATGAGTTAAACGGATATAATCCGGATTTTTGGCATAAGCTTTATCAACCGCTTTATTCTTGATCGTGATGATGCCTTGAGCATCTTTTATCATTTTGCCTTGCACCACCAAATCACGGTCTTTTAGCGGAAACGGAAAATCCAGCACCATATACAATAAAAATTCGCCTTTTTTATCATCGCGCGATAGCACTTTCACGCTGCCCATATACGGTACCCATTTCACCGCATGGTCGACATCCAGAATCAGCCCCACTGCTTTTTCGAAAGATGTATCATAAGTGGTTTCGGCTTTGTATAAAAATACCGGGTTTTGGCTGTTCTGGTAGGTCCAGACTTTAATATTATTCTTGTGAATACTGAGCTTGGCATTATCGACAGGTTTAGCCTGTGCAGCAGCCAAACAGGCTACGGCACAAGCCATCAAGATCACTTTTTTCATTCCATTGAGCTTCTTATTTTAATTTTGTTGTATTGTTATAAATGATTTTGATGATTTTTTATACTTGAATATCGTTAAAACCCAGTACGTCTTTCATATCATATTTGCGTGCTTCGCGACCCACGACCCATGCTGCGGCACGAACGGCCCCTGCGGCAAAGTTCATACGGTTGGTGGCTTTATGGGTAATTTCCACACGTTCGCCTTCACCAATAAACATCACGGTGTGTTCACCGACGATGTCACCACCACGAATGGTTTCAAAACCAATGGTTTGACGATCACGCGGGCCAGTATGACCTTCACGGCCATACACCGCGACTTCTTTTAAGTTACGCCCCAAAGTGTCAGCAATAGCTTCGCCCATCATCAGCGCTGTACCTGACGGTGCATCGACCTTATGACGGTGATGTGCTTCGATCACTTCAATATCCACAGTATCGCCAAACACTTTAGACGCCAGTTCTAACAGTTTAATGGAAACATTCACGCCAACCGAATAATTTGCTGCATACACCACAGGAGTTTGCGTTGCGCTGTCATCCAGATAGGCTTTTTGTTCATCATTCATACCTGTGGTACCAATCACAATCGCCACCCCTGCTTCACGGCATAATTTTAAATGCTGGGCTGTTGCAACCGGTGCAGTAAAATCAATCACCACGTCACAGTCTTTTAATACCTCTTGCAGACTACCTACCACTTTTACACCCACAGCACCAATACCGGCAAGCTCGCCTGCATCTGCACCAATCAGGCTGCTTTCAGGACGTTCAACTGCTGCTGCAAGTTGGTAACCCGCTTCTTTAACTGCCTGAATAAGGATGCGTCCCATACGGCCGCCTGCACCCAATACACCAATGCGTGGAGCTGCTGACATAACATATTCCCAATGTTGATTTTAAATTGGTCTTACTATATCAAAACTCTGTACCGAGACTAAGTTTCAGCCTGAAATTTTTTATTTAAAAAGAGAAATCGGTCATGATGAATGCTTATGCCAAAGCAAGATGCAATGGTTCAACCCCGACCGGTTGCTGTATTGAAAGTTCAGCGTTAAAAATAAATGATTTTGCTGCTGATTTTCATCTCCCTGTAAACATCACTGCGCAGACTACGCGACACGAGTGATAAAAAGATGAATTATAAGGAGATCAACATGCATTCGAAAAAAATCACGTTAACTGTTTTTATGGCAACCATCGTCAGCACAGCGTGGGCAGAACCGGCAATCCAAGCGGGAGATACTTTGGAAAGCTTATCGCAAGTCAAAATAAATATTCGTACCCATAGCGCTACACCGGCTCAAGCTGAAACTAATCCGGCAGCGACCAAGCAAGAACCGGCTGGCGAAGCAGCAACGCAATGGGTAGATGTCGAAGCTATTGACAAACCAATCATCGAATAAGCGCTTATAAAAAAGGGGGGAATATTGAATATTCCCCCCTTTTTTTCAAACTATATCTGAAATTAATCAAACAGACCGAAGAACGATTTCTTCTTAGGCGATGATTTATTGTCATCACCATCCATCGTTTCTTGCAATTCTTTCAACAACTCACGTTGACGAGCAGTCAAATTCACCGGAGTTTCTACCACTACACGGCAAAGCAAGTCACCCTGCATGCTGGTACGTACCGGTTTAACCCCTTTACCACGCAAGCGGAACAGTTTGCCAGTTTGAGTGCCCTCAGGAATTTTCAGGCTGACACGGCCATCTAGGGTTGGAATCTGGATTTCTTTACCCAATGCAGCATCGGCAATAGATACCGGCACATCCATATACAGATCGGCACCATCACGCTGGAAGATGTCATGCTCGCGCACCACCACTTCTACGTATAGATCACCGGATTGACCATCACGGATTGCTTCGCCCTTACCGCTTAAACGTACGCGGTCGCCATTGTCCACACCAGCAGGAATGGTCACTTCAAGGGTTTGCTGACGGTCTTTTACACCAGAACCATGACAGGTGTTACATGGGTTCTTGATGATTTTACCCTGACCGCGACAGGTGCTACAGGTTTGCTGAACAGAGAAGAAACCTTGCTGCATACGCACTTGACCTGCACCATGACAAGTTTTACAGGTTTCAACATCGTTCGGATTTTTAGAGCCTTTACCATCACAGGTTTCACACGGTGCCGGCGCAGTAAATGTAATGGTTTTTTTCACGCCTTTGACCGCTTCTTCAAGGGTCAATTCCATCACGTAGCGCAGGTCTGATCCGCGACGTGCACGTTGCTGGCCACGGCCACCACCGCCACCAAATGCGCCACCAAAGATGTCGCCAAACTGACTAAAGATGTCTTCAGCGCTGAAACCACCACCGAAGCCACCACCGCCCATGCCGCCTTCAAAGGCATTGTGCCCCATACGGTCATACATGCTGCGTTTTTCACTGTCGGATAAAATTTCATAAGCTTCGGCAGCTTCTTTAAATTTTTCTTCAGCTTCAGGGTTGTCCGGGTTACGGTCTGGATGATATTTCATCGCCAACTTACGGTAGGCTTTTTTAATTTCATCATCACTAGCGGTTTTAGCGACGCCCAAAACCTCATAATAATCACGTTTAGCCATGTCTGGCGATGCTCCTCACGGAATTTTATTTAATACTTAACTGTGGTGTGAAATTGGGGACGGAAACAAATTTTACAAGGGAAAGAGGGGAAAAAAGTTTACTCGGATTAGAAAACGGCTTTATTTTTGAAAAACCGGGAGATTCCTTTCAGCCAGGCATTCAACAAGAATAAGAAGGCAATCATGGCGAAAACCACGCCTGCAACGGTACAACCTTTTACCCAAACTGCACTATCCCAATAAAAGAAAATCAGCGGAATAAACCAGAGTGCTGCAAAACATACCAAAATCATATAAATCACAATATTACGCATGATCCAGAGGGCTTGGGCTTCAAGCCAGACCTCCACTTCATCCACTTGTGTAACTTTACGCGCAAACCAATAAGCAAATATGCCACTAATCACAGTAAATAACGCGAAAAACATCAAGACATAGGAAATCGCAACGGAACGGCGAAGTCGGCTTAAGTTGTCTTGCTTCATGTGCGTTTCAACCCCATTTACCGCATGTTTAGAGTTTTAATATGCAGTAAATTGCTTGATAAAAATGTATACAAATATTAGGTGCTACTATATTGAAGTTTTCAACATTTCGCACCTGATTATTGTCAAAAAATTACTCCGTTTGGCTATTTTTTTTCACTTTAAACCATTGTGCATACAATGCCGGTAAAAAGAACAGCGTCAACAGGGTCGCCACAATCAAGCCCCCCATAATCGCCACCGCCATCGGACCAAAGAAAATACTGCGGGAGAGTGGAATCATCGCCAATACTGCGGCCAGAGCAGTCAGCACAATCGGGCGGCAACGACGTACGGTTGCATCGATAATGGCATTCCAGGGATCATGTCCAGCCTGAATGTCCTGTTCAATCTGGTCAATCAGGATTAAAGAATTGCGCATGATCATGCCAGAGAGTGCAATGGTTCCCAGCATTGCCACAAAACCAAAGGGTTTATTCAGCAATAATAGAAACAGTACCACCCCAATCAGGCCTAAAGGTGCCGTCAAAAAGACGATAAATGCACGAGACATACTCTTGAGCTGAATCATCAGCAAGGTCATCACCACCGCCAGAAAAAACGGCATACCGGTATTGACCGAGTTTTGTCCACGAGCCGACTCTTCGACCGTACCACCCACTTCAACCAGATAACCGCTTGGCAATTCGGCCCGCAGCTGATCCATTTTATCGGCAAGTTGCCCGACCACGGTGGCAGGCTGCAACTTGGTCCGAATATCGGCACGTACGGTAATGGTCGGCAAACGGTTACGATGCCAGATCAGGCCATCTTCAAATTTATATTCAATTTTGGCAATTTGCGCGAGAGGTACAGAACCACCATTGGCAGTTGGTACAGCCAGACTGGACAAAGATTCCACATTGATGCGTTCGTTCTGGTCTCCACGCAAACGGATTTCAATCAGTTCACGTTTTTCACGATACTGGTTAATCACAGCACCACTGATGGAACTGTTCAGGAATTGTGACAAATCTAAAGTTGATACTCCCATTTGACGGGCGCGATCCTGATCAATATTCAGCTGAATGACCTTACTCGGTTCGCCCCAGTCCAGATGAACATTGGTAGTGTTCGGATTCTCTGCAATGACGGCGGAAACCTTATGTGCCCATTGACGCACCAGATTCAGGTCTTCACCGGAAACGCGATACTGCAATGGATAACCCACAGGCGGACCATTTTCCAACAGCGAGACCCGGGTACGCACATCCGGCAGCAATTTACGGATTTCATGATCTAAAGATTTGCGGATTTCATCGCGGTCATCTAAGGACGAAGCCAAAACCACAAACTGTGCAAAACTGGCTTGTGGCAATTGCTGGTCCAGTGGCAAGTAGAAGCGGGTGGAACCCGTGCCGACATAGGCCACATAATTGTCGATGCCTTGTTTGGTCGACAGGAATTTTTCTACCTTTTTCACGGCATTTTCTGTGGCCGTGAGCGATGCCCCTTCTTCCAGCTTTAAATCGACCAGAATTTCGGCACGGTTGGACGGCGGGAAAAACTGCTGGGGTACCAGTTTAAACATCAGCACCGACAGCACAAAAATACCCACCGTGGTTGCAATCACGGTTTTACGGTAGGTTATACACTGACCCACCCAGCTTCTAAATTTTTGATAAAACCTTGTTTGATAAGGATCATGATGCTCACCGGCATGGTACACGACCGGCTGAGGTTCAGGTTGCCTGCGTAAGCGCGCCCATAAGCGCTGATACCATGGCGCTTTTTGCAGCAGGTCTTGATTAAAATCGGGCAGCAGTTTATCGCCCAGATAGGGGACAAAAAGGACTGCTGCAAACCAAGACACCACCAAGGCAATCGTCACCACCTGGAAAATGGAACGGGTATATTCACCGGTACTGGACGCAGCAGTAGCAATCGGTAAAAATCCGGCTGCGGTAATCAGAGTGCCTGTCAGCATGGGAAAAGCCGTGGTTTTCCAAGCAAAACCTGCCGCCTCCAGCCGGCTATAGCCCTGCTCCATTTTTACGGCCATCATTTCAATGGCAATAATGGCGTCATCCACCAATAAACCGAGCGCCAGAATTAAAGCGCCCAGTGAAATTTTATGCAGTCCGACATCGAATAGATTCATGCCGGCAAAGGTCATGGCCAGCACAAGTGGAATGGAAAATGCCACCACCAGACCGGTACGAAAACCTAGGGAAAAGAAGCTGACCAGCAGGACAATAATCACCGCTTCTGCCAGCACTTTCATGAATTCATTCACGCTGCGTTTCACCGCAACCGGTTGGTCGGAAACTTTTTTTAGCTGCATGCCCAAGGGCAAAGATTTTTGCAAATGGGCAAATTCAGCCTCTAAATTTTTACCCAAAGCCAGAATGTCGCCACCTTTGCGCATGGATACGGCAATGCCAATCCCGTTTTCGCCCATAAAACGCATGCGTGGCTGGGCCGGCTCGCTAAAGCCACGATAAATGTCCGCAACATCGCCCAGCTGAATGGTTTTTCCTGCCACCAACAGGGGCATTTGTTTAAGTTCATCAATACTTTTTAATTGACCGCTGACCCGCATCTGAATGCGGTCGGTGCCAGTTTCAAAAAAGCCGGCACTGGCCACGGTATTTTGTTGTTGCAGGGCTTGCTGAATAGTTGTGACCGGAATGCCGAGCTGTACCGCTTTGGTATTGGACAGTTCAATCCAGATTTTCTGGTCTTGCAGGCCTACCAGATTGACCTTGCCGACATCCTTGACCCGTTGCAATTGCAGTTGCAGACGGTCGGCATATTCCTTCAATATGGCATAGTCATAATCTTTGCCGGTCAGGACATAGATATTTCCAAAGGTATCGCCAAATTCATCATTAAAAAACGGCCCCTGCACCCCACTCGGCAATTGATGCTGGATATCGCCCACTTTTTTGCGCACCTGATACCAGACATCGGGAATCTGGTTTGAGCGCAGCGAATCTTTGGCGACAAACGTCACCAGTGATTCACCGGGACGCGAATAGGCCATGATGCGTTCGTAATTACCGGTACTCATCAACTCCTTTTCGATGCGGTCAGTGACTTGCAACGACACTTCCTGTGCGGTTGCGCCCGGCCAGTAGGTCTGAATCACCATCACCTTAAAGGTAAACGGCGGATCTTCACTTTGGGCCAGTTTGGAATAGGAAACAATGCCGACAATGCCGAGTAGCAGCATGAAATAAAAAATCAAACCTTTATTTTTCAGGGCCCATTCCGACAGGTTAAAGTTCGAGCCTAAATTCATGATGCAGCTCCTGCCCGAATTTTCACGGCACGATTTTCCCGGTCGATCGGCTGGATTTTCTGTTTTTCACGCAATAAATGCACACCGCCAATAACCACATAATCCTGCGGATTCAGACCGGACAATACCGGCACACTGTCACGACCGTAGGCTCCCAGGTTCACGGCCACCTTATGAATGGTCTGGTCCGGTTTCACCACCCAGACATAGGCCTGCTGACCATTGGCGGAGACACTGGATAACGGCACATTGAGTACATTGTTTTGAGTATGATTAAAAAACACTCGGGCACTCTGGCCCAGCTGAATGGCAGCATTACCTTCACGCAAAGCGACTTTGACACTAAAGGTTCGGGACTGATCGGCTGCCGGAGAAATTTCACGTATATAGCCAGCAAATTTTTCTTCAGGCTTGGACCACAAGGTCACCCACGCCGTTTGACCGACTTTAATTTCTGAAATGGCCTGTTCCGGCACGCCGATCACCACTTCACGATCACCGGCAATTGCCATCTGATAAGCAGTCTGTCCCGCAGTGACCACCTGCCCCACTTCAATGTTACGTTCGGTAATCACGCCATTTTTATTGGCAATCAGCTGGTTATAACCGGTTTGGTTACTCGTAACCTGATAATTGGACTGCGCCTGTTTCAGCGCGGACATCGCTGACTTATACTGATTATCCACAGCATCATATTGCGAACGGCTGACCGCATTCATCGGCAGTAATTGCTTAAAGCGCTGCCGTTCATCTGCGGCAATTTTTGCGGCCGATTGGGCACTTTCCAGTTGAGCTTTTGCTGCATTGAGCTGCAGCTGGGCATCTTTCACATCGAGTTTTGCCAGTACCTGCCCTACCTTGACCTGATCACCGACATCGACATAACGTTCGATAATCTGTCCGCCCACCCGGAAGGCCAAAGCTGTTTGCTGGCGTGCCTGCACATCTCCGGCATAGCTTTTCTGTTCATTATGAGTACTGTTCGGCTGAGTCACCATCACAAACGGAACCTGTTCTGTTTCGGTTGCCTCCGTGCTGCAGCCCAATAAAGTCACACTGCAAATAATCATCATGCTGACCAGGGCGGTTTTTACTGCAATCTTTACTGTGCTCATGAGGTTGGCTCTTATCTCAAAATGTTTTTTAAGGCAAAATAAGCATTATCTTAAACTGATCGTTTTTTAATTAATATACTTACCGGTACATTAATTGGGAATCGAGGGTCAAATCAATGACCTTTTTCATTTTTTTGGAAAAAATTGTGCAAATAAATGTGGGTCGCCCCAAAGACTTAGAAAAACGTCAGCGCATTTTAACTGCAGCAAAAAGCTTATTTTTAAGGTGTGGCTACCATGGTTCCAGCATGAACCAGATTGCCCAGGAAGCAGGTGTCACCAAACTGACGGTCTACAATCACTTTCAGGATAAAGCCAATTTATTTGTTTGTGCCATTGTTGCCACATGCGAAGAATTACTCAGTGCTCGCCCCTTAAACCTGCAAGCCGACAGTAATTTTTATCAAGAATTTATGCATGCTTGTGAGCTCGCCCTCAATATCACCAATTTGCCAGAAGCCATCAAACTGGAACGCTTATTGGTGGAACTGGCGGCGGAACAAAATCCACTGGCACAGACATTTTATAATGCCTGCCATCTGCGTATGAATGCACTGTGGGAAAACTTTTTTCAGCAGGCTATCGAATTGGGCTTTATTCAGCCAGAAGCTTTAAAAAACCTGACCTTACTGATCCTTTCTTTACTGTTGGGCCTGCGCCATCATGAAGTGCTGCTTGGGGTACGGGAAGTTCCAACTGCTGAAGAGAAACAGCAGATTATCTTGAACAGTATTGAGATCTTTATGCTGAAATATCAGAAAAAACCTTAAAATCTGTAATTCCATTTTCCTGACTGCACCAACGGCAACTCAATTGCTAGTTTTAGCAGCAAAAAATTACCGACTTTTGTCTGCCCCCTACTTGGAATGTCATCGAATCGGGGTATATTCAAAAGAGTAGCCTAGGAGAATGAAAAAAAATGATTCAACAAATTGATGCTCCCCTGCGTGAGGATGTACGCTTACTTGGGAACTTACTGGGAGAAACCCTCAAGGAACATGCGGGACAAGATTTGTTTAATCAGGTAGAGCAGATTCGTGCCCTGTCCAAAGGCGCACGTGATGGGCAGGTAGAAGCCGAAAAACAGCTTGAACAACTATTCCTGAGTCTGGAAGATGATGAGATTCTTCCACTTACCCGTGCATTCACCCACTTTCTGAATTTTGCCAATATTGCCGAACAGTACAATGTAGTTCGAAGTCGCCGTCAAAGCGAATTCGATGAACATGCACCCTCTCCCAATCCGCTCGATCATCTGTTCCAGAAATTTAAAGATCACGAAATTTCAGCCGACACCCTATTCAAGCAAATCTGTGAACTGAAAATTGAACTGGTGTTGACTGCACATCCGACTGAAGTGAGTCGTCGTACCTTAATTCAAAAATATGATGATATTAATGACTGCCTGTTTAAGTCTGATCAACAAAAACTGACCCCACGCGAACGCAAAGCCGTACTGCAAGAGCTCAAACAACTGATTTGTTCTGCCTGGCAGACTGATGAAATCCGCCAGCACCGGCCAACCCCAGTCGATGAAGCGAAATGGGGCTTTACCACCATTGAACAGACGCTGTGGAATGCCATTCCCAAGTTCATTCGCGAACTGGATGAAATGGTTGAAGATCACTGTGGCCAGCGTTTACCTTTAACCGTTGCACCGGTGCGTTTTGCCTCCTGGATGGGCGGTGACCGTGACGGCAACCCGAACGTCACGCATAACATTACCCAGGAAGTGCTCTGGCTGTCGCGCTGGAAAGCGGCTGATTTATATCTGCGTGATATGGAAGACCTGCGCTGGGAACTGTCGATTCAAAACTGCAGCGATGAACTGATGCAGGCACTGGGCCATAGCCACCCCGAACCCTACCGTGAATATCTGCGCGATACCCGCGAACGCCTCAAAGCCACCCGTCACTGGCTGGCGCAAAAACTGCAAGGGCAAGATGCCGATGATCATCTGGTAATTAAAAGCAAAGATGAATTATTAGAGCCTTTATTGCTGTGCTACCGTTCACTGATTACCTGCAACCTGCCGGAAATTGCCAATGGCAAACTGCTGGACTTTATCCATCGCGTCAACTGCTTTGGCATTGAACTGCTGAAACTGGATATCCGTCAGGAATCCGGTCGTCATCGTCAGGCCATTTCTGCCATTACTGAATATCTGGGTCTAGGCAATTTTGAAACCTGGACCGAACAGGCACGCCAAAACTTCCTGTTGCAGGAATTACAAAGCAAACGTCCGTTGTTGCCTAAACATCTGAATGAACCGAAACAAAGCCTGATTGAACATCCGGATGTACAGGAAGTGTTTGCCACCATGCGCACGCTAGCAGAACAGCCGGAAGAAAGTCTGGGTGCTTATATTATTTCCATGGCGGAATATCCGAGTGATGTCTTGGCCGTGTTATTGCTGCAAAAAGAAGCCGGCATCAAGCATCCACTTCGAGTCGTTCCCCTGTTTGAAACCCTGAAAGATCTGGACGGTGCAGCCAGTACCATGAATACCCTGTTCAATATGCATTGGTACAAACAGCATATTCAGGGCAAGCACGAGGTGATGATTGGCTATTCCGACTCAGCCAAAGATGCCGGATTTATGTCTGCCAACTGGGCGCAATACCGTGCGCAGGAAGAACTGACTGCCATTGCAAAAAAACATGCCGTACAACTCACCCTGTTCCATGGCCGTGGCGGTTCCATCAGCCGGGGGGGTGCTCCAACCCAGCAAGCACTGTTTTCACAACCGCCAGGCTCGATTTCCGGTGCCATTCGCGTGACCGAACAAGGGGAAATGATCCGCTTCAAGTTTGGTCTGGAAGGCATTGCCTTACAAAATCTGGAGATTTATACCGCAGCCACTTTAGAGGCAACCTTATTGCCACCACCGGTGCCTAAGGATGAATGGCGTGAACTGATGCATAGCATGACCGATTTGTCGGTACAGGTGTATCGTCAAACCGTGCGTGAAAATCCACATTTTGTAAAATACCTGCGTACGGTTACACCGGAACTTGAATTGCAAATGTTGCCACTCGGTTCACGCCCGGCAAAACGCAAGGTCAGCGGCGGGATTGAATCATTACGTGCCATTCCCTGGGTCTTTGCCTGGACCCAAATCCGTCTGATGCTTCCAGCTTGGCTAGGCACTGGAGCAGCCATTAACCATGTGATTCATCAAGGGCAAAAACCACTGCTGGATGAGATGCTGCAACAATGGCCATATTTCCAGACCCTGATTGACATGCTGGAAATGGTATTGTCCAAAGCAGATAGTAATGTCGCCTTATATTACGAATCACATTTGACCGAAGATGAAGATTTAAAAGTCCTGGGCAATGAACTGCGTCAGCGCTTAAAAGATGCGGTACAAACCTTGCTGGCGCTGAAAGGCGAATCCAAACTGCTCAGCAGCAATGAAGTTCTGGATCAGTCTATGCGGGTACGCAAACCGTATTTACTGCCGCTGCATTTACTCCAGGCGGAACTGATGAAACGCCGTCGTCGCTATCTGGCAGAACGTCAGGCAGAACATACCCCAGTCGATCATGCCTTAATGGTGAGTATTGCCGGGATTGCAGCCGGATTGCGTAATACCGGTTAAATTCTGATTTCCCATAGAAAAAGCACATTCCTGCAATGTGCTTTTTTTAACCTTATGGTCAAAAGTTTCCCATTATTTTTTATAAATAAAACAAAAAATATTTATGAATTTATCAACCCATCTTCATACCTATTAACTATTGATTTAGCATTATTTTTAATTATTAAAATGTTTATCACATGGTAAAAATATTTGAAAAGTCATGGCATTAGTATAAATAAAATTTTGTTTCAATGATTAAATCTTCCAAAAAAGAAGCGTATGATGTGCACAATTTATTTTTAGAGTGCTCAAAAAATGTCCAATTTGTTTCCCAAATGGCGCCCATACGAAGGCAGTATCGATGCACGTCCTGTCGGTACCAATGAATACCTTCCACCTGCACAAAGTGTAGTTTTGGGTGTACAACATGCTTTTGCCATGTTTGGGGCGACTGTACTTGCACCCTTCCTGATGGGGTTTGATCCTAATCTGGCTATTTTAATGTCAGGCATCTGTACCATCCTGTTTTTCCTGATGACCGGGGGACGTGTGCCGAGTTATCTGGGTTCCAGCTTTGCCTTTATTGGTGTGGTCATTGCAGCAACGGGTTATGCCGCATCGGGTACGGGTGCACCCAATACCAATCTGGCCCTAGCCGCTGGCGGTATTATGGCCTGCGGTATTCTGTATGCCATTTTTGGTTTTATTGTGATGGCAACCGGAACCAAATGGATTGAAAAACTCATGCCACCTGTAGTGACCGGTGCTGTGGTCATGATCATCGGCCTGAATTTGGCACCGGTGACTGTTAAAGGCGTGGCTGGTAATAACTTCAATATGTGGATGTCACTGGTCACCGTGATGTGCATGGGTTCTATTGCGGTATTTACCAAAGGCCTGCTGCAACGTCTGCTGTTATTAATCGGTTTATTACTGGCTTACTTAATTTATTATATTGTTTCCAATGTAATGGGATATGGCACGCCAATTAATTTTGCTCCAATTCAACAGGCAGACTGGTTTGGTATTCCTACCTTCCACTCACCAGTATTCGACGCCAATGCCATGCTAATTATTGCGCCGATTGCCTTGATTTTAGTGGCTGAAAACTTGGGTCATATCAAAGCAGTGGGTGCCATGACCGGTGAAAACCTTGATCCACATATTGGTAAAGCCTTTGTTGCCGATGGTCTTGCAACTACTTTATCGGGTGGTGTTGGTGCTCCGGGGATGACCACTTATGGTGAAAATATTGGCGTGATGGCGGTGACTCGTGTCTATTCCACCATCATCTTTGTTTTTGCCGGTATCTTTGCAGTTTTGTTGGGACTTTCACCAAAATTTGGTGCCATTATCCATACCATTCCGACTGCTATCTTAACTGGTGCATCGATTGTGGTCTTCGGTTTAATTACCATTGCCGGGGCAAAAATCTGGATTGAAAACAAAGTTGATTTTTCTAAAAACAAAAACCTGATGGTGGCTGCGGTGACCATTATTTTAGGCACCGGTGACTTTGCCCTGCAATTTGGCAGCTTTAACCTGGGGGGTATTGGTACCGCTACGTTTGCAGCCTTAATTCTGAACTGGTTCTTTAGCCTGGGCGATAAATCATAAAAATAAATACACATTTTCAGGCAGCCGCAAGGCTGCTTTTTTTATGTTTGAGATTGAGGAAATTTGAATATGATGAGTTAAAAAGTCACCCTGTTCCAGACTAAGCCACAAGAAAAAATTAAAGCTTTTTGATACTGCAATGGTAAAAATTGCGGCTATAAATATGACAAAATGTTAATTGATGATTAACAATTGAGCAAATAATTGCATGTTTACATAAATATCCCATCAATTATTAACATATTATTAATCCTATCTTAACTGTATGATTTATGAGCTATCTTAGTTTTATTTGCTGCCCCGATTACGGCTTATTCAGCACTTTTCTGGCCAAAATCTGCTCTTTTTTAGACTGAAACAGGTGGATTTTCAAACAAAAGCTCTTTAAAGTACGCGCTTCGTATAAATGGGCTATGTAATAACATTGCATTTGCAGCATTGAGAGAAAAAATATTCGGGTTTTAGGTCTGAAAAATGCTGTCTATTTTTTCTAAAAGTAATTGAGGATCAGGTAGAGATTGAAGAATGATTTATGATGGACATCATAGCAATATGATTAATGCTGCGGATCAGAATACTGCGGTAATCTCGCAAAATTTCCAGAAAAACCAGGCAGGTTCAGGCGTTAAAAATTCCAAAAATAAAGGCATTCCCTTTCTGGATGTACGTAAATTCACACAAAAGTTACATAGCATGTCGTCCGCGACCAGTACCAAAAAATGTGCACGAAGCATCCGCATTGCACTACAGTCGGCAGGTGCCCGAATTTTGAATCATCCAGTGGCAGCTGCAGATTGGGGACATACCCTCCAGGCGATTGGCTATAAAAAAATCACCCCTTCTTTTGATCATCCGCAAGAAGGCGATATCTATATTATCAACAGAACCCAGAAGCATGTTTACGGGCATATTGCTGCCTATACCGGCCGCCAATGGGTATCTGATTTCCGCCAAAACAGTCATGCGGTTTATAAGAATGATCAGGTCCGCTATACCTATTACCGTCTGGTGTAACAGATGAAATAGCGCGGTTCAGACACTTTTTCAGGTGTCTTTTTTATTGGACAGGTTGAGCTTTTATATTGAGCTTCTCTGTACACGACAAATTTCATAGGATCCTTGTCCTATCAGGCTTTTTCTTTCTTAAAATTGCTAGCACTTTCTTAAATTCTTCTTTTTTTCCAAAACCAAT
>NZ_JBIQOC010000008.1:0-22418 GCF_044130295.1 Acinetobacter uliginosus
TATTTCCTTTATTTCCTTTATTTCCTTTATTTCCTTTATTTCCTCATTTAATATTTTTAACGCTGTTAAACAGATATCTAAGTATTGTTCATTAGTAACATCAACAAAATGGGCATTATAGATTCTTATAAGCATCCCATTCCATTTAAAACGACCTGTTTTAGCGCTACACGATTCATGATTAAAAGTATTCAAATCTCCAGAATAGTATTGAGGTGAATACATAGAAATTCTAAAAAAAGTTCCATAACCAAATTCATTTTTCCATTTTTCCCCCAATATTTCATTTACAGTATCAGGCCAATTTATATTAAATCCAGTATCACCATAGTATTGCCTTGGTATTAACCAAAATCGGCCATTACGTTTTAGTAAAGCATATTTACGAGCATCAAATTTTGGTAATTTTGCTAGATCTTCGGGTGTATAGGAGTCAAGCTCTTGAGCTAATCTCAGTCTTTGTCTTTCCATTTGTCCACGAATCTGCGCATCCTGTTCTTTCTCTGTTAAAGGAATACATTTAAGTACAAGCCATGCCATAAATATTATGAGGGCAAGCCCACCAATGAAACCTTTAGAGAAATGATATTTTTTTATTTTCATTGCTTTTGATAGAGTGAATGACCGATCTTACTAATTTAAAGTATATTTCGATCGATTATTTAACATAATGGTGCTTATACGAAATACGTTTGTAACTCCAAAGTAGAAATGTCCGGTTTCTCCAAAGTAAAAATGTCCGCTTTTAGAATATGTGCTTTTGCGATGATCAAAGCGGACGGTTTGATATGTTGGTGTCTATGTCGGATAAAGAACTTAAACGATTGTCGATCTTGCAGGAAATCTGTGATCAACGCATAACTCAGTCCCGGGCTGCTCAGCTGCTTCATGTTTCAGAACGTCAGATCAGACGCTTACTGCAGAAATACAAAGCTCAAGGCCCAGTTGCATTAGCCCATGCCGGTCGTGGCCAAACCAGCAACTCAAGGCTTCCTGAAGAAATCAGGCTCAAGTGCCTCAATCTTGTCGCTGAGCAACTGCATGGTTTCGGACCCACTTTAGCGCCTGAAACGCCCGTATCAGCCTCGATATAACCGGGATTGTTATGGTGAACTGATTCAGATTGATGGCTCACATCATGACTGGTTCGAAGGACGTGCTGCCAAATGCTGTCTGCTGGTGTTTATTGATGATGCCACAGGAAAATTACAGCATTTACGCTTCTGTGAGTCGGAATCAGCCTTTGACTATATGATTTCAACACGCTTGTATGTCGAACAGCATGGTAAGCCTTTAGCGTTTTACAGCGACAAACATTCAGTCTTTAGGGTAAATCAAAGCAGCAAGAAAGACACCAAGATTACCCAATTTGGGCGAGTACTCAGTACCCTGAATATCGATATCATCTTCGCCAATTCACCCCAGGCCAAAGGTCGTGTAGAACGTGCCAATAGAACCCTTCAGGACCGTCTGATTAAAGAAATGCGCCTGGAAGGCATCTGTTCAATTGAAAAGGCGAATAAGTGGCTGCCCTGCTTTATTGAGCAGTTCAATCTCAAGTTTGCCAAGATGGCCTTTAATCCGAAGGATCTATACATCGGACTGTCACTGAAACAGCTGAGGAATTAGATGATATTTTTACCTGGCGTGAACCCCGCAGAGTCACGAACAGCCTGACGATTACTTATGATAAATGCGTATATCTCCTGGAAAATACGGCAGAAAATCAGAGGCTGATCGGTAAATATCTTGAGTTTCTGGAATACCCGGATGGCACGGTAGCCATTGAACATCAAGGAAGAAAAATCAATTACAGCATCTTCGATAAGTTAAGTCAGCTCAACCAGCGAGAGATCGTTGAGAATAAACGTTTAGGTGCTGTTCTGAATCATATTCAGCAACAGCATGAAGAATTAGAACAACAAAACAAACGAAATCGTTCTCAAAAGATGCCAAGCAGACGTGCACAGAAAACAGCAATCAAAGAACGAAATATGAATCCTGTGCTTGACTTGGAAATGTCCATATAGGACATTTCTATTTGGTTATTAGGTAGGACATTTCTACTTGGGAATAACAACGTTTTTAATATTAATTTAAAATCAGTATCTTATCTTGAATGATACCCTCTGGAACGATCTCGTTCAACCGACTTTGAAACAAGTCGGTTTTTTTGTGAGCGATTCTGGAATATTTCGCCAATAAATCAGATCAATGTCTAATCAAATTGAAACTTGGTTCAGTGTTCAATGCTTTCCCAGGGCAAAACGATCCCCAATTTCTGCGGATAAAATAGGGGGCTGCTTTTAAATCAACCTTGTACGCATTTGCTCACATCAATTCAGGTTCTTTGCATCTAGGTGATTTAGGGCTTATTTCTTATGATAGGGGACATAGAGAGCAGGATGCTCCAAAAAATAAAAACAAAGATAAGCACAAGGACGGGTTAAGGTACGACAGGAGTTATACCAAGCTAACCGATACAACAAAAGCCCGACAGGATGTCGGGCTTTTTCATTAACGATATTTAAATATTATGGGCCATTGTCATAATGCTTGTCTTTTTAAAGAAACCTTTGTGGTCTTTTTTGTCAAAGTGAGCATGATGCATACCATTCCTAAATAGAGAGTAGTCTGAAAATTTTCAGCTTTTTTTAATTTATTCTTAATAGGAGTTAATTTTTATCCGATAAATACGGCCTAAAAATTGTCTATCCTTGCCTATGGCATATAGCACATAGAGCTGACGGTTTTTTGGATCTACCGTTAAACTTTCTGGTTCCCAGTATTGTATTGAATGATTCGATGACATATTAAAATGGCCCAGTGTCACAGAATCCATTTTTTGAATCAGTTTACCTGTGAAGTCATACACATAGATTCTTTTCGGACCTTTATTTTTATTACCGCTTAACAGGTATATATAAGTTCCATCAGTGCTCAGCCCTTGAAATGCACATCGATCATGAGTGAAACCTGAATCAATTGGCCATTCATCTTCATATAAAAAGCGAATATCGGTTAAATTTTTTTTGCTAATAAGATCGAATTTAAAAATACGGATGACATTGGTTTTATGGTTGTTACCGCGTACCAGCAGATATTTTCCATCGGGGGTGAAGGTCGGCATGGTATTGGTAATTTTATTGTATCTTTTATCAAATACCTGAATCACTTGAGTATGACTGGGTTCTGCATTGGGCATATATTGAAATCTGAGAATATACCAGCCTTTATTCGGGATGGCTGAACCAGCAGAAGCAAAAAGAAAGTCACTCTGTGGATCGACCGAAATGCCTTGATGACCAATCAGGGATGAAGGTTTTTGCACATCTTGCGCCGACCATAAATTTGAATCCTGAAAATGAAACCGATTAATCACACCCTGTTCTGGATGGCCCTCCACATGCGTGGTATACAGCATCTTTTGTCTTTGATCGATCGCAAGACCTTGAACAATGTGCTGGTTCCCCAGTCCTGTTCTGATCAGGGTAATGGGTTCGGCAGCATCACCTAAATTGGCAGAGTGAGGAGAATCCATATCTTGCTCAAGATGATGGGTATTCAAAGGCACAGTTGCACTATAGGGTTGATAAAAGCGACTTAGAATCGAAAATAATTTTTTCATCTAAAAGGAGGCCTGATTCTTTTTTATTATTCTATGCTTTTGAAAATAGGCTATGCATTTAGATTATTGTAGCGCATAAAAAAGAGCACCGAAGTGCTCTTTTATTTTGACTTAAACTTTACCGCTTAGTAGTCAAAGCTAAAATGTTCAGGTGCCAGTGAGGTCATGGTTTTCGATGGATTGACCATTGCTTCGGCATGACCTTGGGTACGTGGCAGTAGGCGTTCAAAGTAGAAATCTGCTGTTTTGATTTTTGCTTTGTAGAATTCAGGCACTTCCTGACCTTCACCAGCAGCCAGTTTTGCAGAAGCTACAGCTGCTTGTTGCGCCCAGAAATAAGCCATCATTACATAGCCAGAGAACATCAAGAAATCGACAGATGCAGATGACACGATATCGCGGTCTTTACGTGCCGCCAGCATAATACGAACGGTGAGTGCATTCCATTGTGCGCAAAGCTTGGTCAAGTCCCAGGCAAAACGGCGCATGTATTTGTTACGCGCATGCTGACCACAGAATTTCAGGATTTCAGCCGTGTAATCGCGAATCACTTTACCTCTAGAGGTTAACAGGACTTTACGGCCAATCAGGTCAAGTGCCTGCACACCGGTGGTACCCTCGTAAAGGGTAGAGATACGTGAGTCACGAACAATCTGTTCCATGCCCCATTCTTTGATGTAGCCATGACCGCCGTAGACTTGCATACCGTGGTTGGCAGCTTCAAAACCCAATTCAGTCAAGAAACCTTTCAGGATAGGGGTGTAGAAACCTAGGTGATCATCATGTGCTTCATAGGCTGCAGTATCACCCTGTATTAAGGCATCAGCCATTTTGTCGGCAATTTGCGCGGCATAATAAATCATTGCACGACCGCCTTCAGCAATCGCTTTTTGAGTGAGTAGCATACGACGAACGTCAGCATGATGAATGATCGCATCAGCCACTTTTTCAGGGTCTTTCTTACCTGAAAGGGCACGCATCGACATACGCTCCTTAGCATAAGGAAGTGCACCCTGAAATGACAGTTCAGCATGGGCAATGCCCTGGATCGCGGTACCGATACGCGCAGTGTTCATGAAAGTGAACATGGCATGCAAGCCTTTGTGTGGCTCGCCAATCAGGTAACCCGTTGCATTGTCAAAGTTTAAAACGGCGGTTGCAGAAGCGCGAATCCCCATTTTGTGTTCGATTGAACCACAGCTGACAGGGTTGCGCTCACCCACTGTACCATCTGCATTGACCAGGAATTTTGGCACAATGAACAGCGAAATACCTTTGGTCCCGGCAGGCGCATCTGGAAGGCGGGCAAGAACAATGTGAATAATGTTTTCAGTTAAATCATGTTCACCGGCAGAGATAAAGATTTTCGTGCCCGAAATGGCATAGGTGCCATCTGCCTTGGGTTCCGCCTTGGTTTTGACCTGGCCTAAGTCCGTACCACATTGTGGTTCGGTAAGACACATCGTACCTGACCATTCTCCTGTCACCAGGTTAGGCATATAGGTGTTTTTTTGTGCTTCAGTACCAAACTGAAGAATCGTGTTCATACAGCCGACACTTAAACCCGGATACATCTGGAAGGCCCAGTTTGCAGTACCCATCATTTCTGATTTGATCAGGTTTAAAGATTGCGGCAGATTTTGACCGCCAAATTCTTCAGGGAAAGACAAACCTTGCCAGCCGCCTTGCACGAACTGGTCATAGGCTTCTTTAAAGCCTTTTGGGGTTTTGACTTCACCATTTTCAAAGTGACAGCCTTCTTCATCACTCGATTGGTTGAGTGGAGAAAGTACGTTTTCACAGAAATCTGCCGCACCTTCAAGAATCATGTCTACAGTGTCAGCATCCGCTGCTTCACCATTTGAAAGCGTTTTGTAGTGTGCCGGGTAATCAAGCACTTCGTTCATTAAAAAACGAATATCATGCAAAGGGGCTTTATATGCTGGCATAGTCTTAATCCTAATTTAGAAATAGTTCTGGATTATCTGTATCGATACCTTGATTATTCACATTTATCATCAAAAAACATTGATAAGGATAGCGATTAAAAATGTCAGAAATGCGAATTATAAAATATGCTCGACCCAATAGTATCAACATCCTATTATGTTATATTGGGTTATTCTGTAGCTTAGAACAGAATAAAGTATAATGAATATAAGGCGTTTACATGTGAAGGCACAACTAAAATATTTAACTTTTTGTCTTTGTAGTCTCAGTTTCGCAGGCTGTTCACAGCATGTCATAAAGACCAATCCGAATCAGGTGGCAACTGTAGAGCAAAGAGCGATTCATGGTCTAAATGCGATGTTTGAAACATCCAGTTATGATTTTCGGGGCAAGCTCAGTGTACAGTCTAGTCCGGACATAGGACGTCAAAAAGCACAGCAACAAGTCAATCCGGCGATAGCATTTGAACCGGCATTGAAAAAACGCTTAGATCAATATTTAAAAGCGCAGAATATCCGTTTAAACAGCACTGAAAAACAAAACCTGTATGCCGCTATGGCGAAACAGCAGCAAGGGCATGCGGACAGTTTTACTTCAGAGGACAAGCTGAGTTCATTCAATATTTTTGCATTGAATTTACTCAATAATACGCAATTTGAATATGATGGTTCTGTGCATTATCGAGAAAAGACCGCTGCTTTAAACTTGGCAGCCCGTTATGAAAAGCCGACCTTGCTGGTGCAAATGAAAGTACCGATGGTGGTCGATTTTAAAGAATATAAATTTTATACCAATTATTTTTCTTTGATGCCGTATTTGGTGAATAAAGACAGTCAAAACAGCTTTGCCTATATTGATTTCTCGAAATATAAAGCTGATTTTGAACGGGTAAATGTAGCGAAGTTGGCTGATTATTTAAAAGCGGTAAATGCCGTGCCATATATTTTGGCTGATGCTAGACAAATCAAAAGCCTGCCACTGAGCGTTGCAGAGAAGAACGGTCAGTTGACTGAAAAAATACGTTTTAGCAGCACCTTGGAAGAACTGATGTTGCAAATGGCCCTGTTTGAACAGGTGAATGAGCCGTATTTAAAGCGCTCCGTGCTGGGCTATACCACAGCTACTAAAGTGAGCGATGCCGGGAGTGAAAAGCAGGCGGGAGAGGCTGTAACCCAGGCTGTGGAAGATACTGCTTCACTTGTGCAAGCGGGTAAAGCTGATGCTGTGGCTCAAGACGGCACAGCCTATAGTGCAACACTTGCCTTGCGTGAACTGGTCAGCGACAAACTTTATGGTTCAGCCGATTCACTGGTAGACGAAGAGGATGTAGCGCTAGAAACAGAAACGGATGATGAAAGCCCGACAGAACAAGACACTGCTGATGAAACTATTACTCTTACAGTAGACGACTGCCAGCGTATAATTGCTACGCCAAAAACAGCCCAAGTCGGTGATTTAACATACTGCGTTTCTGCTTATGAATTAGATGCTTTTAAGCGTGTTGAACCGGTACAGATCACGGCTTCTGTTGAAGCGAAGGACCGTTCGGTACACGAAAAATTAGCCTTGGTCTTTGCACCGTATATTTCTGAACAGTTTATAGATGCAGCGCATTTTGCTGAGCTGTGGGCAACGCACCAGCCTGAAATTCGTCAGGTTCTGGCGGCAAGTTCGCCAGCTAAAAAGACCCCGATACAAATAGATGTCGCTTTAGATGCTCAGGGGCGTGCGGCACAGGTCGATTATGCTGTGCAATTCCTTACTGAAAAGTACGGTAAAATTGATGTACAGGCCGATATGCGTGTATTTAATTATGGGCAAGCCAGCAAAATTGACCGTGCTGCATTGCGCGATGCCAAGTCGATTCAAGAGGTGAGCAAAGGTTCAATTTTAGAAAAATGGGTGAAAGATGTAGGGCGAACTCTGGAGCAGCCAGCTGCTGTGATCGAAGGAACTAAAGCCGAAGCACCCGCCTTAAGCTATGAGGATGAGTTGAATCTGTTGGCCGATAAAACCTATCAGCAAGCCCAGTCGTTCAGTCAAACCTACCAAACCTTATTTTTGCTCGATATGGCTGCAGAGCAAAGTGAGTGGGTGAAAAACCTTAGTCCGCAAACCTTGCAAGAAATGGCAGAGGTGTATGCCTACTGGTTTAGCGATGAACAGTATTATGATCCTAAAGGCAAAGAACTTGAGCGCATTAAGGCCTTACAGAAAAAGCATCATCTTGAGGATGACAGCCAATTCAACCGGGCTATAGGCAGCCATGTTAATACCTTGACTGAGCGTGCTGTAGGCGAAGGTAAGGTCGCTGCAGCTTGGCACCAAGCCGCGAAGCAGTATAAGCAGCCACAGCATATTTTTGCCCAGCAATACCTGAAAGCATATCGGGTGGAATATCCGGACAATGCCGCCGACTCGCGTGTGCTCAAAGAAACTGCGCAGATTTTGGGGCAAAGCTATATCGACAGCAAGCATGGAAAATTAAGTCAGAAAACGATTCAAGACCTGACCCTTCAACATGCTGAAGTTATTAATTATGAAATATATATGGAAGTGTATGAAAATATGCAGAAATATGTAAAATAAACAGGAAGATGGTTCAAAAGAACCTCAGATCATCCTGAGGTTTTTTTGATGGATGTTAGTTAAAGAAAGTCTTTTAATTCAGGTTTAATGCCATTCCAGATATAAAAAGCTTCAATGGCTTGTCCAACCAGCATGCCATAACCTTCCGAGGTCGGAACACCGCGGGCTTTGGCTTGATCTAAAAAGCTGGATGGCTTGCCATAGGCCATTTCGTAGGCATACTCAAATTGTAAAGCTTCAGGTAAAACCAGAGCATCACCGGTTAAACTTGCCGAAGTTGCATTAATGACAATGTCAAAATGACCAGCCAGATCATTTAAAGAAGTGGCTTCAAGGGTGGCTTGCGGCACAGCGGGTTTTAAGTCGGTAACAAGTTGTTCTGCACGGGCTAAAGTCCGGTTAGCGATGATAATTTTTTTCGCACCCGCCTGTACCAAGGGGTAGATGACACCACGGGTTGCACCCCCTGCACCAATAATTAACAGCTCACTATTGTCGAGTTTCCAATCTAGAGCCTTGATGGCATCGACCAGACCTTGACCATCGGTATTGTCGCCATACAGCTTGCCATCCTGCATCCATAGGGTATTGACTGCCTTGGCAATTTTGGCACGTTCAGTTAATACGGCACAGGTTGCAAAAGCTTGCTCTTTAAAAGGCACGGTCACATTCATGCCAATCCCACCCTGAGCAAAGAATTGCTGGATATTGGCTTCAAAGCCATCCAGTGGGGCAAGGCGTTTGCTATAGATCAGGTCAATGCCAGTTTTTTTAGCAAAAGCATGATGCAGTTCTGGAGAACGTGATTGTTCGATTGGATTGCCAATCACGGCAAATTGTTTGCTCATTTCACAAGGTCCGTGTGCGGAAATGGCATTCAATATACGTGATTTTTCCCGCGGGCTAAAGCCACTACGGAAAGGAAAAATGACAAGGAAGAAAGAAGAGGGGGAAATCGTTAAAGCGGTAAAGTTAAATCCTGTTAAGGATTACAAATTTCGCGAATGGTATCTTCCAGCCACATGGCTGCAGTAAAAAATAGGGCAAAACCTGCAAATACGGTAAAGCTAATCGACACGCTGTCTGCAAGGGTGTTGTGTGAAAGCAAGGTAATGGTGATAGAACACACAATCAGGGTTAAAATACACCAAAATAAAATCACCTTATTATTTAACATTGTGTTGAGCATCGTTTCTCCTTCAAGCATACTTTTTTGTATTTATCCATGTTGATTAAATCAGTATAGGTCATGAATATCATAATCCAGTCTAAACGATTTTTGTGACACACTCGTGTCTAGTGCTGTAAGTAAATATGTCGGTTTTTCTTGCATTAATAGCCTGGTTGAGTATCTTAATTAAATTAAAATATTGATTTTAATTATTTAAATATTTTAAGTGCCGATTTTTTCAAAAGTTATTTCAGTGAAAAATCCCTTTTTCTGTAGTGAAAAAGGGATAAAAACTTTGTTATTTTTTAAGTTCAGTCAACCAGTCATGCGGTTTTAAATAATAGTCGGTTAAGCGTTTTTCTGGCGAATTTTCTTCCCATTCGGGATGATACGACCAGGCTGCCAATGGGGGCATACTGACCAAAATAGATTCAATCCGGCCGCCGGTTTGCAGACCAAATAAAGTGCCACGGTCATAGACCAGGTTATATTCGACATAACGGCCACGACGGTAAAGCTGGAAATCGCGCTGTGCTTTGCTATACGGTTCATCCTGATTGCGTTGAAAGATGGGAACAATCGCTTCTAGGTAACCATTGCCTACAGCCTGCATATACTGAAAGCAGGTTTCAAAATCCCACTGATTTAAATCATCAAAAAATAAGCCGCCAATACCACGCTGTTCGTCGCGATGTTTTAAATAGAAATAATCATCACACCATTTTTTGTGTTCTGCATACAACGTATCACCAAATGGTGCGCACAAATCATGGGCCTTTTGATGCCATGCCAAAACATCTTCATCATTCGGATAAAATGGTGTTAAGTCGAAACCGCCACCAAACCACCACACTGGATTCTGACCTTCTTTTTCGGCCATGAACAGGCGCACGTTGGCATGTGAAGTCGGCACATTGGGATTCTTCGGATGAATCACCAGCGACACACCCATGGCCTGGGCTTTAGCACCGGCAATTTGTGGATGGCGTTCTGTGGCAGAAGCGGGGAGTTTAGCAATGTTGATGTGAGAGAACATGACCCCGCCTTTTTCAATGACGTTGCCGTTTTGCAAGACCCGTGAACGACCACCACCACCTTCAGGGCGCTGCCAGTCATCAATTTCAAACCGAGCTGTGCCTCCTCCTTGTTGTTCTTGTTGTTCAAGGGCAGCACAAATACGTGCCTGTAAATCCACTAAAAAATCACGTACACGTTGAATATCATTAGAAGTCGGATGTTGCATCGGAACGCTCAGGATCATTATGAAGGAACTCATCACATCAAAGCATAAATTGTATAAAAGAGTAAGGACTTTTATGCAGCACGTTTTTTTATTGAAACAGATACCATCAATTTTATTGAGACTTTGATTCAAAGTGATCGCTGAAAAATATCCCGACTAGATCACTAGGTTGAATTCTATAAGCAAGCCCAGCAAAATGAGTTAAATATGTGATTCAAAATATGGGTTCGGTTATAAGTATAACCGGCTGTTGCAGTAGAGAGTGGATAGCAACGATGACGCGTTCTTTAATTCAAAAATATAATGTACCCGGACCCCGTTATACCAGTTATCCAACGGTGCCGTATTGGGAAGCCGAGCCATTTTCGCTTGATCTGTGGAAGCAGAGCTTAAAACGTTCATTTGATGAATCCAACCAGAGTGAAGGCATCAGTCTGTATATCCATCTGCCTTTCTGTGAAAGCCTGTGTACTTTCTGCGGCTGCCATAAAAAAGTGACCAAAAAGCATGAGATGGAACAGCCTTATATTCAGGCTGTGCTGAAAGAATGGGACTTGTATTGCCAGTTGCTGGTAACAAAGCCGAAAATTAAAGAAATTCATTTGGGCGGCGGCACACCGACCTTCTTTTCGGTTGAGCATTTACAACAGTTAATTCAGGGCATCTTGGCAAAGGCAGAGGTGGCTACCGAGCATGAATTCAGTTTTGAAGGGCATCCCAACAATACTACCCGTGAACATCTGCAAGCCTTATATGATCTGGGCTTTCGTCGGGTCAGTTACGGAGTTCAGGACTACAATGAAACCGTGCAAAAAGCCATCCACCGGATGCAGCCTTTTGAACATGTACAGCGTGTAACGGAGTGGGCACGTGAAATTGGTTATACGTCCATTTCACATGATCTGGTTTTTGGTCTGCCTTTTCAGAGTTTGCAAGATGTGCTGAATACCATTGATCAAACCAATCGGTTAAGGCCGGACCGTTTGGCGTTTTATAGCTATGCCCATGTTCCATGGATTAAGGGCAATGGCCAGCGTGGTTTTAAAGATGCTGATGTACCGAAAGATGAAATAAAACGCCAGTGCTATGAAGAAGGAAAGAATAAGTTACTGGCGCAAGGTTATCATGAAATTGGTATGGATCATTTTGCTCTAGAAAAAGACAGTATGTGCCAGTCCTTTAAACAGGGGACTTTACATCGTAATTTTATGGGCTATACCGCATCCAAAACCCAAGTGATGATTGGCTTGGGGATTTCTTCGATTAGCGACAGCTGGTACAGCTTTGCGCAAAATGAAAAAAAACTGGAAGACTACTATGCACGTCTGGAGCAAAATGAAATTCCGGTGGTCAAAGGCCATGTGCTGAGTACAGAAGACCTGATGATCCGTAAACATATCTTGAACTTGATGTGTACATTCAGCACCAGCTGGCAATCGGCAGCCATGCAATTTCCTGAATTGCCCGAAGTTTTACTGCAACTTGAAGAAATGCAACATGATCAATTACTACAGATTGATGAGCAGGGCATTACCGTGACTGAGCAAGGCAAACCTTTTGTACGTAATATCTGTATGGCCTTTGATTTACGCCTAAAACGCCGCGTTCCGGAGAATCGGATTTTTTCGATGACGATTTGAATCTCCCCCTCTTGCGCAACAGTGTTGCTCATCTTTACCAAAGAGGGGGAAGCCTCCCTTTTTAAAGGTGAGGAGCACTGCTCCGCAAGGGAGAGGGATTTATTTAAAAAGAGGAGATGAGATGATTTAAAAATCGCCTTTCTTATACATATGCGCCATGCGTTCATGCTTGGTTTTTAAATACTCGGCATTAAAAGGATTCAAACCGACAGTTAGCGGCACACGGTTCACCACATCAATGCCCAGTTCTTGTAGTGCCTGAATCTTTGAAGGGTTATTGGTGATCAGTTTGACCTGTTTCACCTGCAAGTGGTCGAGCATGATGGTACACATGTCATAGTGTCGTGCATCCGCGGGCAAGTTCAGCATCAAGTTGGCATCAACCGTATCGTGTCCCTGATCTTGCAGGGCATAGGCACGAATCTTGTTGGTTAGTCCAATACCGCGACCTTCCTGACGTAAATACAGAATCACGCCTTGACCGACTTCATTAATCAGTTTCTGGGTGGCTTGCAGTTGCGGGCCGCAATCGCATTTCAGTGAAGCAAAGGCATCACCGGTTAAACACTCAGAATGTATTCTCACCAATACCGGTCCGACAGGCGGCATATCCAGACCTTTAGACAGTGCTACATGTTCTTCACCCGTTTTAGGATCTTGAAATACCGTGATTTTAAATTCACCAAAAGCGGTTGGTAATCTTGAAGTCGCGACAAATTCTATGGGCACTGCTTAACTCGTTAAATAGTTCATTAATTAGCTAAAGTATAGCTGAATGATTGGACATTAGTTGAATTGTAAAGATGAATTTATGCAGAAGATTTTCTTTTTTGTATAAAGAGAACGATAATGGTTGATAAATAGTAAGATTATTCAGGATAATCTCGCTCATGAACAAACACCCAGTGTAGAGATTTGCCTCTAAACTGCATCGCTAGAAATGTGGCTGATTTAAAGGTGATACAATTCGATCATTATGCTCGAATAAACCCATTGACCTAGCTTAGGATTTGCCAGGCTTTAGAAGGCTTCGCCATTTATGTTGTATACAGAAATACCGACTCACCGACCTGTAACTCCGTTGCTGAATGTGATTGATCATCCGCAACAATTACGATTGCTCGAGCGCAGCCAACTAGAACAAGTGGCAGATGAGTTACGTCAGTACATTTTGTATGCAGCAGGACAAAGCGGTGGACACTTTGGTGCTAACCTGGGGGTGATCGAACTCACTGTGGCTTTGCACTATTGTTTTAATACGCCGCATGACCGTCTGATCTGGGATGTGGGTCATCAGGCCTATCCGCATAAAGCTTTGACTGGTCGCCGTGAACAGTTGACTACCATTCGTGCCAAAGACGGTTTGGCTGCCTTTCCTGCACGTGAAGAATCGATATTCGATACTTTTGGCGTGGGACATTCTTCAACAGCCATTTCTGCGGGATTGGGCATGGCACTGGCACGCCGTTATCAGAACGATCCGTGTGAAGTGGTGTCGATCATTGGAGATGGTGCCATGACGGCCGGTATGGCCTTCGAAGCCATGAATGATGCCGTTGCACATGATGCAGATTTAATCGTGGTACTGAATGACAATGACATGTCCATTTCATGCAGTACAGGTGGATTTGCCAAACATCTGGCTGCCATTTGGGAACGTGGCGAGTCGGTGAATGTTACTGATGAGGGTGATGCGTATATCCAGCCGCATCCGGAATGGACTTACAATTCCCGTTTGCACTGTGCTGCCACTGAAGCTGCAGATAATCTGTTTAAAGCCATTGGTTTTGATTATTTTGGCCCATTTGACGGCCATGATGTCAATCAGCTGGTACAGGTATTTAATGCCCTAAAAAAACGTAAAGGTCCGCGTTTAATTCATGTCTATACCAAAAAGGGTAAAGGCTTTGCGCCTGCGGAAGCCGACCAGATTAAATACCATGCCATCAGTAAATTAAATACTGTATCCTCAAGCAATGCAGCACCGAAATATTCCGATGTGTTTGGACAATGGCTTTGTGATGAAGCTGCCCAAGATCAGCGTTTGCTGGCGATTACGCCGGCTATGTGTGAAGGTTCGGGCATGGTGCAGTTTGCCAAACAGTTCCCGGAACGCTTTTTTGATGTGGCGATTGCCGAACAGCATGCCGTGACCCTGGCAGCAGGGATGGCCTGTGAGGGCTTAAAACCAGTCGTAGCGATTTATTCGACTTTTCTGCAACGCGGTTATGATCAGCTGATTCATGATGTGGCCTTGCAAAATCTGGATGTCACTTTTGGTATCGACCGTGCCGGGCTAGTGGGTGAAGATGGCCCAACCCATGCAGGGGCTTATGACTATGCCTTTATGCGTACCGTACCCAATATGGTGATTATGGCGCCTAAAGATGAAAATGAATGTCGTCAAATGCTGCATACTGCTTATTTATACAATGGTCCAGCGGCGGTACGTTACCCGCGTGGCAATGGTGTAGGGGTTGAAATTCAGCAACAAATGACGGCTTTGGAGATTGGTAAAGCAGAAATTGTGGCCAGTTTTAATGAATCTCAAGAAGACCAGATCAGCATTCTGGCATTCGGTAGCCGTGTCAGTGTGGCGGTAGAAGCAGCACAAACACTCGCTGCTAGCCATGAGGTGGGGGTACGTGTGGTGAATATGCGCTTCGTTAAACCGCTGGATGAGCAGATTATTGAACAGTTGGCTGCGACAACCAGTCTATTTGTCACTGTTGAAGAACATGCGGTAATGGCAGGCGCAGGTAGTGCGGTAAACGAGTATTTGGCGCAGGCGAAAATTGTTAAACCAATCTTGAATTTGGGGCTGGCAGACATCTTCATGCACCAGGCTTCACATGCACAGATGTTGCAACAAGCCGGGCTGGATGCCAAAGGAATTGAAAAATCAGTTGAATTGGCCTGGTCAAAGCTTGTGCAGTCGGTGTCCTGATCAATTTAAAAAATTTTAGAAACATTTTTTCCCTAAAAGCCCTCGTATTTGTTAAAATGTGAGGGCTTTTATGCATTATTCTTTATCAATATCTTCAAATTTGTAGTGGGTGTTCAATGGAACCTATGGTGGTGATGGCTGCGCGTGCGGCTCAATTAGTTGGTCAAGAGCTTTTAAAAGCGCATCAAAATCGTCATAAACTCGATCTACAAGTCGAAGAAAAAGGGATTGATGGTCCGGTAACGCGTGTAGACCGTTATTTGGAACAATTGACTATCGATACGCTACGTAAAAGCTATAAAAACCACAGCTTCCTTGGTGAAGAGTTTGGTCTGCAAGAAGGTAAAGGTCACGACGCCGAATGGTGCTGGGTGATCGACCCGCTTGATGGAACTTTAAACTTCATTAACGGTTTCCCGCATTTCTGTATTTCTATTGCTGTTCAGCACAAAGGTGTGACTCAACACGGCGTGATTTATGACCCTGTAAAAGATGAGTTATTCTCTGCCAGTCGTGGTCGCGGTGCCATGTTGAATCAACGCCGTATTCGCGTAAATGTCAAAGACAGCCTGCAAAATACTTTCCTTGCCGTAGGTCATGCTTACCGTGCTAAACGTAACGGTGAAGTGATCTCTTATGCAAAAAACCATTTTGAGTCATTATTGAACGTGACTGAAGCGGGTGCACAATACCGTCGTGCAGGTTCTGCTGCATTAGATTTGGCTTATGTTGCTGCAGGCCGTTTGGATGGTTATTTTGAACTGGGTCTGAAACCGTGGGATATCGCTGCAGGCGAGCTCATCGTGAAAGAAGCGGGTGGTACTGTAGTGGATGCACGTGGTGGTGCCGATTCTATGGAAAATGGTCAAGTACTTGCTTGCTCTATGAAAATGCTTAAGCCTTTAATGCAAGCTGTTGTTCCGGCTTGGGGTGACGCAGCGAAGTAAGATCGATTGAATCGAGTGACATGACAAAAAAGCTCTCCTTGCGAGGGCTTTTTTTATTTCTGGATTAAATTCCTGATTCAATGAAAATGCCGGATAGCGTCTATTTGCCCGCATTTTTATCCAGATAAAGCGTTACAATATTACCTGTTTAAAAATTAAACAAAATTAAGTTGTAAAATAGACTGTTACTGAAAAAAACAGTATGTATGCATCATTTGATCGAAAAAAATGATTACTTTTTTAAATGGTTCTGTTATTATGCCGGCACGCACTTAAATTTCCGTTCTTTACCTGAACATTATCTTCTAATCATTGTATGCGCGTGCTGTCCATAGAGAGGACATATCCTTCGCGCCCCAATCGCTTAAGCGATTCCTTCAGGTTTGCGGCCGTAATCATGCGTGCGTTATATCCACATCGTCGTTATTCGGATCGCTGCTGAATCCTTATTTTTTCAGCTCTAATTGCTGTGCCGCTTTTTGCCGATGTCCATATTGTAATTTATTAAATGGAGCACCCATTTCAGGGTGAATACTCTCTATGAGCAAAACTTTTGCTGATTTTTCCCTCGATGAGTCATTAACACAGGCTCTTGAAGGTTTAGGCTTTACTACGCCAACTCCTGTACAAGAACAAGCGATTCCTGCTGCGCTTGAAGGTAAAGACCTTTTAGTATCAAGCCAAACCGGTTCTGGTAAAACAGCTGCATTCTTGCTTCCAACTTTGAATGCACTTGCAAATCAAGATACTTTCGTACCGTTTAAAGAACGTATGAAAGCAATTACTCAACCATCTATTTTGGTAATTTCTCCGACTCGTGAGCTTGCACAGCAAGTATGTCAGGATGCGATTGCCTTGGTTCGCCATATGAAAGGCGTACGTGTAGCTGCAATCATGGGTGGTATGCCTTTTGGTAAACAAATCCAGCAGTTAAAAGGCGCACAGGTTGTTGTAGCGACTCCAGGTCGTTTACTTGACTTGGTTAACCGTCGTCAAATTAAACTCGACAAAGTTGATTCATTAATTGTTGATGAAGCTGACCGTATGCTGGATCTTGGGTTCTCTGAAGATCTAGAAGCCATTGGTGATTTGGCTGCAAACCGTAAGCAAACACTTATGTTCTCTGCGACTTTTGCACCACGTATCATTACACTTGCAGAACGCATGATGAATGATCCGATGCGTATTTCGATTGAAACTGGTCACTCTACAAATACTGATATTACTCAGACTTTGCATTGGACTGACGGTTTCGAACATAAGAAAAAACTTCTTACTCACTGGTTGAACGAAGAAGACGTTGATCAAGCAGTCGTATTTGCTTCTACTCAAGAAGACACAGATATGTTGGCTGAAGAACTTGCTGAAGCAGGTTTATCCGTTGTAGCACTTCATGGTGCGATGCCACAAACTGTTCGTAACCGTCGTTTACGTAGCATCCGTGAAGGCCGTGCTAAGATTCTGGTTGCAACTGACGTTGCTGCACGTGGTCTTGACGTACCAACCATTTCTCACGTAATTAACTTCGGTCTCCCAATGAAGAACGAAGACTATGTACACCGTATTGGTCGTACTGGCCGTGCCGGTCGTACTGGTAAAGCAATTACTTTAGCGACTTACCGTGAACGCGGTAAAATTCGTGCGCTAGAAGACTTCCTTGAAGCACGTTTGAACGTATCTGAAATTGAAGGTCTTGAGCCATCTCCACCTCCTGCACGCGGTAGTCGTGATGGCGGCGGTCGTGGTCGTGGCGGTCGTGATGGCGGTGGTCGTGGTCGTGGTGGTTTTGGCGGTCGTGATGGCGGTGGTCGTGCACGTTTTGAAGGCGAAAGTAACTTCAAACGTCGTGAAGGCGGTGATGATCGTCCACGTCGCAGCTACGATGACAAACCACGTGGCGAACGTCCAGCATTCGGTGGAGAAGACCGTCCACGTCGTGAATTCAATAGCGACCGTCCACGTCGTGAAGGTGGTTTCGGTGATCGTCCACAACGCAGCTTTGGCGGTGAAGATCGTCCACGTCGCGAATATAATGGCGACCGTCCACAACGTAGCTTTGGCGGTGAAGATCGTCCACGTCGTGAAGGTGGTTTTGGCGACCGTCCACAACGTTCTTTTGATGACCGTCCGAAGCGTGATTTCGGTGATCGTCCAGCTCCACGTCGTGAAGGTGGTTTTGGCGACCGTCCTCGTTCTAACGATGACAACCGTGGTAACCGCGTAGACTATAAACCAGCAGGTGATCGTCCACGTCGCGAATTCAATGGCGACCGTCCACAACGTAGCTTTGGTGATCGTCCACAACGTTCGTTTGGTGATGATCGTCCTAAGCGTTCTTTCAGTGAAGATCGTCCTAAACGCAGTTTTGGTGAAGATCGCCCACGTCGCAAATTTAACGACTAATAACGTTAGATTTGGGTAGTAAAAAACCGGTGGAAACACCGGTTTTTTTATGGGATTAATCTTTGATCTTGTTGAGTAGAAATGTATACTGGATCATAGTTTGTCTTGATTCTGTTAAATATGAATAATGAATCTAATTATTATGTTTGGAATTTTAATCAAGAGGTGATTATGCCTTATATTGGTTTAATTTTATTACTCAT
Organism: Acinetobacter uliginosus; assembly: GCF_044130295.1. Classification (NCBI taxonomy): domain Bacteria; kingdom Pseudomonadati; phylum Pseudomonadota; class Gammaproteobacteria; order Moraxellales; family Moraxellaceae; genus Acinetobacter; species Acinetobacter uliginosus. The sequence goes on from NZ_JBIQOC010000008.1 coordinate 18,722, forward strand.
CAATATTGCATACTATATCTATAATAGCTTTCTGTAACACAGTATCCTGTTTGTTAAAATAATTGCACCACAATTAAATAATTAAAAAATTATGGTAAATCGGTTGCTTTTTACCTAAAGGTAACATTTTAAACCCGAATCCTTTATAGTATGCATGCTGAAAAAATGCAGGAAAACCCTCAGCTATGAATAATCAAATACCTCAGCAAGCTCAATCTTGGATTGAAGTCCATGATTTGAGTTTTAAACGAGGGAAACGTGTCATTTTCGATAATGTCAGTTTAAAAATTCGGCGTGGCCAGATTACCGCGATTATGGGGCCTTCAGGTACGGGAAAAACCACTTTGCTGCGTCTGATTGGTGGTCAGTTGACGCCTGAGCACGGTGAAATTCTCTTGGACGGCAAAAGTATTGCAGATATGTCACGTCAGGAATTATTTGCTGCACGTGCACGTATGGGTATGCTATTCCAAAGCGGTGCACTGTTTACCGATATGAGCGTCTATGAAAACGTGGCTTTTCCGTTACGTGCACATACGCAACTTTCGGAACATCTGATTGCCGAGCTGGTGGCACTCAAACTGGAAGCGGTAGGCTTGCGGGGTACTGAAAAGCTGATGCCTTCAGAGCTGTCAGGCGGGATGAACCGTCGTGTGGCCTTGGCTCGCGCCATTGCACTGGATCCGGAGCTGATCATGTACGATGAACCTTTTGCCGGCCAAGATCCGATTGTAAAAGGGGTTCTCGCCCGTTTAATTCGTACCTTGCGTGAAGCACTGGATTTAACCACGATTATTGTGTCGCACGATGTGGGAGAAACCCTATCTATTGCCGATTACATCTATATTATCGCGGAAGGGATTATTCAGGGTGAAGGCACGCCGGCTGAATTAATGCAGCATGAATCGGCATTTGTTCGTCAGTTCTTAACCGGTGCTGCTGAAGGTCCTGTCGATTATCAGTTTAGCCATACGGCTTATTTAAGTGATGAGGTGCGTTCATGAATGCTATTGCCTCATTAGGTAGACGCGTTATTGAACGCGTTCAGGGGATAGGGGTGGCAACCCAGATGTTGCTGCAAATCCTGTTTTCCATGCCGACCTGGCTCGGGGTTAAGCTGTTTATTTACCAAATGTACCGTATTGGTGTGATGTCTTTATTGATTATTGCCGTATCGGGTTTATTTATTGGTTTGGTACTGGGCTTACAAGGCTATTCCATTTTGGTCAATATCGGCTCAGAAGCCATGCTGGGCACCATGGTGTCTTTAACCTTATTAAGAGAGCTAGCTCCTGTAGTGGCGGCATTGCTGTTTGCAGGGCGTGCCGGCTCGGCTTTAACGGCTGAAATTGGCCTGATGAAAGCCACAGAGCAGCTGGCCAGTATGGAAATGATTGGGGTCGATCCGCTAAAGCGTATTGTTTCCCCGCGTTTATGGGCCGGTATTGTCAGTCTGCCGATGTTATCGATTATTTTTGGTGCCATCGGCATCATGGGCGGTAAAATGGTCGGCGTCGATTTCTTAGGGGTAGATGAAGGTTCTTTCTGGAGTGGCATGCAAAATAGCGTGCAGTTCTATAAAGATATTTTCAATGGCACCATTATTAAAAGCCTGGTTTTTGCATTGCTTTGTACCTGGATTGCGGTCTATCAAGGCTATGCCTGTGTGCCAACGTCAGAAGGAATTGCAACATCAACTACGCGAACAGTAGTGTATTCCTCATTGTGTGTTTTGGGTTCTGATTTTGTGTTGACTGCGGTCATGTTTGGAGGTGTTTAATGAAATCACGTGCAAGTGAGTTGGCCGTAGGTATTTTTGTCATTCTTACCGGTATTGCGTTATTTTTCTTGGCCATGAAAGTCAGTGGCCTGATGGGAACCAACCTGCGTGACAGCTATAACATGACTGCAAGTTTTGATAATGTGAACGGTCTGAAACCGCGTGCCAAAGTGACCATGAGTGGTGTCACCATTGGTCGTGTTACCGATATTACCCTTGATCCGGTATCGCGTTTGGCAACGGTGTATTTCGAGCTGGATGGCAAGTTAACGTCTTTCAACAAAGAGCAGCTGAAAAAGGTTCAAGCCAATGCTTTGGAAGAATTGCGCTATAGCACAGAATACAGTGAAGCGGACCCTGCGAAACAAAAAGAAATGGAAAAGCAACTTGTTGTTAACATGAACTCCATCACCAGTATTGATGAAGATGCTTATATTATGGTGGCCACCAATGGCTTATTGGGTGAAAAATATTTGAAAGTGGTACCAGGTGGCGGCCTAAACTATATCAAACGTGGTGAAAGCATTGCCAATACCCAAGGCACCATGGATCTTGAAGATCTGATCAGCAAGTTCATTACTGGCGGTGCGGGCAAGTCATCAGCGAAAGCGGCGGAAGAAAAAACATCAACTGAATCAACAGAAGATGCGCAAACTTCATTTGTTGAATAATTTGGAGAGGAGAATTTAGTGAATACCTTACTTAAACATACACTTGGCATAAGTGTTTTATCAACAATGATGGCGAGTGCTGCTTTTGCACAACCAGCTGAAACTCCACCAGCTTTTGTAAAAAAAGTGGCGGATGGTCTGATTAGCCGTTTAAAAGCGGATCAGGCAAAATTGCAAAACAATCCTGCTGCAGTGAAAGCGATTGTGCGTCAAAACCTGGATCCTTATATTGATTCACAAGCCTTTACCCGTCTGGTGATGGGAACTTATGCGACCAATCAGTATAGTACGGCTGCTCAGCGTGCCAAGTTTGAACACAATTTTCGTGAAACTTTAATCGAAAATTACGGTACAGCGTTTGCTAAATATACCAACCAGACTTATAGCCTGCGTCCATATAAAGAAACCAATAGCAAAAATCCTGTGGTCACGATTGATTTTAACAACAAAGGTGAAAAAACTCCGGTATCTTTCCAGTTGGTGGATAAAGGCAATCAATGGAAAGTGCGTAATATCAATGTAGCGGGTATTGATTTAGGTTTACAGTTCCGTAATCAGTTTGCTGCAACGGTAAAACGTAATGGTGGCAATATCGATAAAGCTATTGCGAACTTCCAACCAGATGCATCTGTAAATAAAAAATAACTGGGAAGGGTGTTCAGTGATTCAATTCATTCATCAGGAATTGCAGGTTTCCGGCAAAATAGATTATGCCAATGCAGAGGACTATTACCAGCAAGGTTTGAAACTGATTCAATCGCAACATCAGTTTCCGGTGGTAGTCAATCTGGCAGAGCTGGAACAGGGCAGTACGCTGGCACTGGCAGTACTGGTGCGCTGGTTGCGTCAGACCCCGAAAGCTCAGGGTCTGCAATTTAAAGCAGTCCCTGAGAAAATGATGAAAATCATTCAGGCCTGTCATTTGCAAGATGATCTGCAACTGATTGGCTAAACCAATAAAAAAGCACCGGAAGGTGCTTTTTTATTGAGCTGAGCTTGTAAGAGATGATCCTAGCCAAAATAATGGACAGCATTTCCCTCTAAAGATAACGTAACGTTAACTTTGGAGATACACGCAGGCTATCTTGCGCAGCAGTGCTGCTCAAGTCCTGAATTTAAACAGCAAGCAATTGATTATGCACTTTCAAACTCACACGAATCTGTAGCTGCAATCGCCCAGAAATTAGGTGTTGGTTATTCAACATTGGATAAATGGATTCGTGAAACCAATCCGGCGGGTTCAAGC
>NZ_JBIQOC010000080.1:0-940 GCF_044130295.1 Acinetobacter uliginosus
ACGTTTATTACAGAACAGGTAAGCACAATGCGGTTTGATTGAGCCAAAGGCTTTCATAATCTGCGCCATGGCCGTATCCATACCCGCACGCATGTCCATGGGCTGGGTAGACAACCAGATTTCATCGATACGGATCATTTGATCAAGCCCTGAAGTAAAAGCAGTAATTCAGTTGCAGACTCCACCGGCCATTCGATTTCGATCATCTGATCCCTTACGGAACCTTGTTCCTTATGCAATGGAATCCTGATATGAGCGACAGCATTCTTCTCCGGCACAGGTGGTGGAGGTGTTTCTTGTTTAGTTGCGTCAGGTGGCAGAGGTGCTTCTTGTCTGACTGGCGTCGGGTGAAGAATGACGGGAAGAAAGTCGGTCTGTGGACTGGGTGGGCTTTTTAATGCAGGGACCATTGATCTGGACTGGCGAATCCATTTATGTAGCAGATTGGCATTGATCTGATGTTGCATCGCCACCTTGGCCACCGATGTGTCTGGCTGCAGGCAAAGCTCGACCAGGTGCTGTTTAAAATCAGTTGCGAAGATTCTGCGGGTTCTTTCTGTCGTTTGTTCAGTGTCTATAAAAGTGTCTAAGGCCATAAACATAATGTCCATTTAATAAATAATGGACACTATCGGGATATTGAGAAAATAAGAAAAGTGGGGTTCAGCGGACGCTTACGTTAATCTAACCCAAACTCAACTTGCAGCTATTCTAGGGGTATCTCAGCCAACAATAAGTCGGTTAAAAACCCAACTTAAATTAGACCCAGCTTCAAAGCAAGGTGAATTAGCATTATTACTTATCAAACTGTATACAGCTTTATATTATTTAAACGGTAAGCGTCCGCTGAATCCCATGCCTATTTTTTAATTTTGGTCGGATTTCCAGCGGTGTGGCAGTAATTCTTCAATCTGGGTCACTTTATGCGTCGGCAGCCTTT
>NZ_JBIQOC010000081.1:0-20252 GCF_044130295.1 Acinetobacter uliginosus
AAAGATGCCCATAATGGCTTACTCAACAACATAATTCATAAATGAGTAAGCCTGTACCTAAAATTTATCGGATAACCAGTTGGTCTAACTATAATCAATCCTTGATTAATAAGAGATTTTATTTTTGGACTTTTGTTCTAAACAAATTATATGGAGTTGTTATTAATATTAAAAGAATAAATTGTATTATTAATTTTGATATATAAATAGGAGTAACTAAAATAGGTACTGTTTTGATAGCTAAAATACTAGTAGGGATTATTTTTTTATAATAACCTCTACGAATAGCTAAGGATGCATTTTTTCTTATTTCTTTTTCTAATCTTTCTTTATTTATGTAATAAGCTTGATTAGCTGCATTTACTTTCTTTCGATAGTTATCTAAAAAAACGGCTAAAGTTTCTCTGAATAAAATCACTTGACCGCGGTTTTCAAAATGGTCTTTCTTTTTTCTCGCCTGAGCAATAACACTAGTATCATGGTATCTAAAATAATTTAAACACTCATGAGAAAAGAAAATATCTCCTTGAATCACTATTCTGCTCCAAATATCCCAGTCACCTATAAATCTTAAGCGTGGATTTGCTCCACCGACATCAAGATAGGTTTGTTTTTTAAAAACTACGGCACTCGCATTTGGAATAGTATTTCCTGTGTTTAAAAACTTTTCAAAATATTCTAAGCCGCACATCTCAAAATCATTTTCAAATAAAGTCGGGTTAAGATGATCTGTAGCATCTTTCCATGAACCTGTCACTATGCCATTTTCATTCATGCGATAAGATTGACTATAGGCTAAGACTAACTTTTTATTTTTATAAAATGGAGCAACCAGCTTCTCTAAAAAGTGTGGATCAGCAACATCATCTGATTCTGCAATCCAGATTAAATCTCCTTTTGCCAGTTCAATCCCTTTATTCCATTGAAAAAAAGTTGAGCCGGAGTTTTTTTCATTGATAATACAATGCGAAACTTTTGGGTGGTTGGAATATCTTTTTAATATTTCAGCACTGTTATCTGGAGAGAGATCATCAAGTAGAATAATTTCGAAGTCGGATAAAGTTTGATTAAGAATACTTTTAATACGTTCTTCTAAATATTTTTCATGGTTATAACAAGGAACAATGATGCTAACAAACACTGAATGGGTAACCTATCTAGATCTATTGTGAAATTTGTGAATCAAGTAACAATTCAACCAGAGTTTTTAACCTATTTTTATAGGTGTGGTGATAATGGACTTTATCTTTTGCTAATCTAGGATTAATTATGGTTTCTTTAAGTTTACTTTTCAATTCTTGTGGATTTGAAAAGTAAATAATTTCCTCATCAATTTTAAATACTAATTCTAAATCTTCAACATATTCACTGACTAATATACATCCACACGCCGGTGCTTCGAAGCATCGCATATTCATACCTTGCCTAATATTTTTTTTGTTAATCAGATTCAAAATATATTTATGTTTTCGGTAAAGATCTGCTACTTGAGTTAAAGGAATATTGTATGGATGTATAATGCTATCTGCTTTTTTGAGTTTATCCCAACCTTTACCATAAATTGTAAGCGGAAGAGGAATTTGTTCAATCAGTTCTTGTCTGTTAGGTGACCATGCACCAATAAATAATAAGCGTTCATCTTTCGACTCATTGCCTTCAAAAAAGATATTGGGATTATAGGCTAATGGCAAATACAGGCTATTTGTAATACCTATTTTTTTTGCATCCTCTATGAAGCTGGAGTCTGTAAAGCAAAATAAATCGATAATCTCTTTAGATTTAGCTAAGCGTTGATCAAAGAAGTCACCAATCCAATGCGCTTTTTTACATGGATATTTTGATAAAACCTTTAGTAAAGAGGGTGAGAAGTAAAATAAATCGACAATTAAAATTAAGTCTGGTTGAAATGAATATAACTTTTTCTCTAGTAATTTTGCTGTGTATACGTCTTTGTTGGGAATAATTTTTTTTAAAAAACGTTCTAGTGTATTGTTATGATTGAGAGCAAAGCCTGAAATTACATAGTCAGCGCTTTGATCATTTGAGTCCAATATATTTTCATACCATTGGAGAATGCCATTTCGTTTGCCAATCACTAAAATCTTTAATTTTGCCATTATTATTTATCCAGATTCCTATTCAACACTATATAAACTATCCTATAAAATTACCAGTGCACCTAAAATACTCTTTAAGAAATAATAGACTAATGGGGTATTGGAGTATAAAGATATTATTCGCAAGTATAGAGTACATAAATAACCACTGAGCGACTAAAAATTAGCATGATTCTATGGTTGTGTATGGCAATATAGCATCGCTATTTATCTAGTGCCTGAGATGTATAAAGATTTTTATTCCCTTCAACATTTCTAAACCGCTTATAAGACCAGACATATTGCTCAGGTGCAACATTAATCATACTTTCAAGGTTTTGATTTAGGCTATCAACTGAAGTTTGTAAATCTTTCGATAAAATCTGATCGGATAGTGGTGAGCAATACACATTAAAACCTGATGTTTCATCACGAATACAACTGAGGCCCACTATATTGCATTGGGTCTTACTGGCCAGTTTTGACACCAGCGTAGTAGATAAGGTCTTTTGTCCAAAAAATTCTGAATAAATACCTCCCGATGCTTTCGGAAGATGATCTGGTAAAATGACCGTTAATCCTCCTTGCTTCAGATGTTTAAAGATGGCACGCACGCCATTTTCATCGGTGGGGACAAGCGTGGCATTCAATCGCTGGCGCGCTTCTAGCATAAAGCGATCCACCGCTTTATGCTTATTGGGCTTGTACATGATCATCGGGGCGGCATGTAAATTTAGCCATGCATTTAAAAGCTCCCAACAGCCCAAATGTGCAACCACAACTATAACGCCTTTTTTATTGGCTAAGGCTTCTGTAAGATGCTGTTCTCCATAAATATTTTTGATCTGATTTAAGCTGTATTCAGGTGGCATACCCCAACATTTGATTGATTCTATATACGTCATGCATTGACTTTTTAAGCTTTTCTTGATGAGAGCTTGGTAGGCTGTTTCATCCAGTTCTGGATAAGCCAGCTTTAAATTGATGCCAGTAATTCGTTTGAGTGAGGAATTGAAGGAGTACAGCAGAATTGCAATGCAGGATGCCAGAAGCTGTAAAAAAGACAACGGAAATCGGGAAATGACTTTGAGGAAAAAATACATAATGGCGTAACTCTTTGAAAACTAAACTGGTTATAAGAAGAAAATTTTGCAAAGAGTTTTATTACAGCAAGGATGCTGCTGCCCCATGTCTAAATCACAGATCAGGAGTTAAATATTTTCAGCACAAAATAAAACAAGATAAAACCACTGAGGAATGTCACCAGTCAGTGGCTAAAGAAGGGAGTTATTCGGCTTTGTCGGCGTTGCCTTTTAAAACCATATAAATCAAGCCGACAAAAATAAGTAAGGCCCCACCTAGGCTGCTTACACAAAAATAAAGAATACGTTGATTAGTATCCATGTTAAATAAGTCATTGGCCAAGATATAACGCATAAATAGCCACTGTACAATAGAAAACACAATGAGCATAATGCCACGATTACGAACAGCGGGACGCATAGCCATAGCTTGTTTAACTCAATAATAAAAAAACAGCATTATTATGCCACTACCCGGAATCAATCTCAATTCAATAAAAAACCCTGCATCAAGCAGGGTTTTTGATCACTGAATCAGGCAAGAATTAAGCTTCTTGTTGAGCTTCAGCTTTTGGTTTTTCACGTAAGCGAATACCCAAATCACGTAATTGATTACCTTCAACTGGTGCCGGTGCTTGAGTCAATGGGCATTCTGCAGTTTTGGTTTTCGGGAATGCAATCACGTCACGGATTGAAGATGAACCTGTCATCAACATGACAAGACGGTCCAGACCGAATGCCAAACCACCGTGAGGAGGTGCACCGAATTTAAGTGCATTGAGCAAGAAGCTGAATTTTTCTTCTGCTTCTTCTTCTGAAATACCTAGTGCTTCGAAGATTGCTTTTTGCATCTCGAGCGTATAGATACGAAGTGAACCACCACCAATTTCAGTACCGTTCAATACCATATCGTAAGCCACAGACAATGCTTGGCCTGGGTTGTTCTTCACTTCTTCAACACTTGATTTTGGCAGTGTGAACGGGTGGTGAACAGAAGTCCATTTGCCATCGTCAGTTTCTTCGAACATCGGGAAGTCAACCACCCAAAGCGGAGCCCACTCACAAGTCGCCATGTTCATGTCATGGCCGATCTTGATACGTAAAGCACCCATTGCATCGTTTACAACTTTAGCTTTGTCCGCACCGAAGAATACGATGTCACCATTTTCAGCGCCAACACGTTTCAACAAATCAAGTACGATTGGCTCGATGAATTTAACGATTGGAGATTGAAGACCTTCGATCCCTTTTTCAAGTTCGTTGACTTTAATGTAAGCCAAACCTTTCGCACCGTAGATACCCACGAATTTAGTGTATTCATCGATCTGGCTACGTGGAAGAGAACCAGCACCCGGTACGCGAAGCGCAACGATACGGCCTTTAGGATCTTTGGCAGGACCTGCGAATACTTTGAACTCAACGTCTTGCATCATGTCTGCAACGTCAACAAGTTTCAAAGGAATACGTAGATCTGGTTTGTCAGATGCATAGTCACGCATTGCATCTGCATAAGTCATGCGCTGGAATTTGTCGAATTTCACGCCAAGAAGTTCATCGAACATCTTAACGGTTAAACGCTCCATCAAATCCATGATGTCATCGTCACTCATGAACGATGTTTCAACGTCGATTTGGGTGAATTCAGGCTGACGGTCAGCACGTAAGTCTTCATCACGGAAACATTTAGCAATTTGATAGTAACGATCAATGCCACCTACCATCAACAACTGTTTGAACAGCTGTGGCGATTGTGGAAGTGCGTAGAAGCTACCGTTAGAAACACGACTTGGTACTAAATAGTCACGAGCACCTTCTGGAGTAGCACGGGTCAAGATCGGAGTTTCAACGTCTAAGAAACCATTTTCTTCGAAGTAGTTACGAATCAGGTTGGTCAATTTAGAACGGAAACGTAGGCGATCTAACATTTCTGGACGGCGAATATCCAGGAAACGATATTTCAAACGGATTTCTTCAGAAATGTTGGTATTTTCATCATTCAATGGGAATGGAGGCGTTTCAGAAGTAGCAAGAACTTCGATGTCTTTTGCTAAAACTTCGATTTGACCACTCACCATGTTGGCATTTTCTGTGCCTTCATAACGGCGACGTACACGACCTGTGATTTTTAATACGAATTCAGAACGTGCCTTGTCCGCAGTTGAGAATGCTTCTGGTGTATCTGGATCGATAACCACTTGAACAAGACCGTCACGGTCACGCATGTCAAGGAAGATAACACCACCGTGGTCACGGCGACGGTGTACCCAACCGCATAATGTTACGGTTTGGTCAATTTGGGCTTCAGTTAATGAGCCACAGTAATGAGTTCGCATCATAGCGTAAAAAATCCAACTATATGGGTTAAGGTCAGCGTATACGTAAACAGCGTACCGCTTTTTTCGAATGTTGAATTATGCCTCTTTGGGCATATAGTCACAAGAACTTGAGACAAAAACAGCAACAATTTAAAGTGAATAAGCGGAAAGTGGGCTATTTGATTAGCCCATGCGCCGATTCTGGTCCAGAAATAAAAACAGTAAACAGCCCAGGCTAAATACCATCAAAAAGCCCTGACTGAATTCATTGATGGAACGGCCGGTAAAATAATACAGCTCAGATTGCCACACCTCATCAGGAATATAGTGCATATAGTCCCAGACCGAGAACAGGGCAGTGAGGATCGACAGGCCGAATAAGCCCCAAGCAAAAACTTTGATTTTGTGGCTAAGGGCCAGGGATTGCCGATGGCACCGATAGTAATGCAGGCTCATCCATAAAATAAATGGCAGGGCTGCGAAGGAGCTCCCAAGCTGCAAAATGCGGTGCAGGGGATAGCTTTGTCCTAAAATCTGAAACTGCTGACTGAGAAGGTCATGCAAGGCAAAGGTACGAAAATCCACATGGGTCAGACCATCCCAAATCAGATGGGTTGCTGTACCCAGCATCACGGCCAGACAGACTCCTGTAAAAAACTTAAATGCTGCAAAGAAGCTGGTGATATTCAGTTCATGCCGGATACCGAGAAAGCGGTAGATCACCGGCCGGTAAATCAGATACCAGATGGCACAAAAAGCCAGCCCGATCCACAAGTCTGGATGAATCAGGGAGGACCATAAATGAGTGCTATTGGAATGATCCTGGCTAAACAGACGATAAAGGTCTGGCACCATGCAGCCAATCGCCAGTGCGGCAACCGGAAGCCGGTTTTCGGTCAGGTAGGAAATGGGTGGGGCAAGTACAGCATGAGATAGGGTAAAGGGCATAAATAAAATAATGTTTTAATGCGATAAAAAGTATTCAAAAACATTCTAATAAAATATGTGGCTGTTTATCGTAAAGGATTGCAAAAAAAATGCAATGTTATATTATAACGTTATTTAGAAATTGCAGCCTTGAGTCCGTTCCATGCTTGTTCATAAGAATTTAATTACATTCTCTATTTTTGCCGTCATTGCACCTGCTGTTTTTGCTGATGAGGATACTCAGACTCAACAACTTGCCACCCTCAAATTGCAGGCACATCCCCTGGTACAGTCGGCTGCAGATTTTGCAGTGGCTGATCAGGTCATTGATCATAAAAAGCTTGCCGAAGGTAGCACGACTATTGGTGAGGCTTTGGCAGCTGAGCTTGGGGTATCTTCCAATCAGTATGGTTCAGGTTCAAGCCGTCCGGTGATTCGCGGGCAAGATGGTGCGCGTGTTAAAGTCCTGCAACATGCTTCTGAAACTGCAGATGTTTCGACCTTGTCGCCTGACCACGCGGTGACGGTTGATCCAATTCTGGCAAAACAGGTTGAGATTATTCGTGGACCATCGACTTTACTGTATAGCGCAGGAACAGTGGGTGGTTTGGTCAATGTCACAGATAATAAAATTCCAACGCAAATGCCTGAAAAGGGTTATGAAGGTCAGCTAGGCTTACGTTACAATACGGGTAGTGATGAAAAACTCGCTAGTGCGGGTGTCACGGTTGCTTTAGCCGATCAGGTTGCATTACGGGTTGAAGGTTCAAAACGTAAAGCCAATGACTATATTGCACCGGATTATTTTCATGATCATGAAGGCGAATTAGAAAAAGAACGCCGTGTCGGGAATACCTTTGCTGAAGGTGAAACGGTCAATGTTGGATTGTCCTGGATTCATGACCGAGGCTTTAGCGGCATTTCATACAGTAACCGTCAGGACCAGTATGGTTTACCGGGGCATAGTCATGAATATGAAGATTGTCAGGTGTCCGGTAATGCCTTAATTGGCTGTGGCCAGCAACCCGGGCATACGCATGAAGAGCATGCGGCGGGACCATGGGTCGATTTAAAATCAGAACGTTATGATTTCCGTACCGAACTCAATGATCCTTTTGCCGGTTTTCAAAAGCTTCGTGCCCATGCCAGCTATACCGATTACAAGCATGATGAAATTGAAGAGAATGCTGCGCAAACCACCTTTAAAAGCAAAGGCTATGATGCACGTTTAGAATTGGTCCACAATCCGATTGCAAACTGGGAAGGGATGATCGGTGCTCAATATAATCAGCAAAAGCTGGATATTAGTGGTGAAGAAGCTTTGCTGGATCCGACTAAAACCCGGAAGTGGAGTCTGTTTGCCTTAGAACATAAACAGTTTGATGATGTACATGTTGAACTCGGTGCACGTGTGGATCAGCAAAAAATTGACATCGATTCTGATAAAAAAGACTTTGATGATTATGGTTTTTCCTACTCAGGCGCGCTGAACTGGGAATTTGTACCCAACTATAAATTATCGCTGGTCGGTTCTCATCAAGAACGTCTGCCTTTGGCGCAAGAACTGTATGCCAATGGCAAACATTTTGCGACCAACACTTATGAACGCGGCAATGAAAATCTGGCTGCAGAAAAATCCAATAATCTGGAGCTTGGTCTGCATTATGAAAATGGTCCGCTGGATTATCATGTGCATGTCTATCACAACTGGTTTGATCACTATATTTATGCCCAAACCCTGGATAATTTTAAAGATTTCCGCCTGGTTGAATATACCCAAGACAAAGCCAAGTTCTATGGAGCCGAAGCAGCGGCCTCTTATGCTCTAAACGATACCTACAAAGTGGGTGTGTTTGGGGATTATGTGCGTGGCAAAATCGAGAATGAAAATGCACCTCGTGTTCCGGCAGGTCGTCTAGGTACCAAAGTAGACGCAAGCTTTGACGATCACTGGTCGGGTCTGGCTGAGTATTACCATGTGTTTAATCAGGACAAAATTGCCAGCTATGAGGATGAAACTCAGGGCTATAACATGGTTAATCTGGGCTTGAGTTATGCCAATACTTTTGCTGATAAAAATACTTATCGTGTCTACTTTAAAGCCAATAACCTGCTGGATGATCAAGTTTATTCACATGCTTCATTCCTGTCGAATATTCCGCAAGTGGGACGTAACTTTACTGTTGGTCTAGAATTCGGTTTCTAGGCAAAAGTCATCCTGAAATCTGCTGATTCAAGCAGGTGAAACAGAAATCCTCTTGATAAATCAAGCAATAAAACCTAGTCTGATGATATTGGACTAGGTTTTTTGTTATGCGTATTTTTCAACGAATTCATCAGAAATTGAATTGGTCAGGCCGTCGTTATGCCGGCGTGATCATCGGTTTGCTGGCATTGGGATATCTATCATCGGCCATTTATCATACCTATAAACCCTTGCCTGAAGGCCTGAATTTTACCGGTAAGTTACGTCATGCCGAGGTGAAGTTTATTGCAGATCAAACCTATCTGGATGCAAGTGGAAAACAGCAGCAAAACCATCATATTTTTAATCAAATGTTAAAATTGATTGATGAAGCGCAAACCACCATTGTACTGGACATGTTCTTGTTCAATAGTGAAGTCGGCGAGTCAACGCTATCTCATCAGGCATTGGCGCAACAACTCACGGATGCCTTGATTTTAAAACGCGGTGTGCAGCCCAATATTGAAATTAAGGTGATTACCGACCCGATTAATTCAGTCTATGGTGGTCTTGCGCCCGAGCATTATCGTCAGTTACGTAGCGCAGGCATTGACGTGATTGAAACGGATTTAAGACCGCTGCGTGCATCCAATCCAGTATGGTCTGGCTTCTGGTATCTCTGTTGTCAGGATGCCGGCAATAACCCTGAAAAAGGCTGGCTTGCCAATCCGTTTGGTCAGGAAAAAGTTACCCTGCGCAGTTATTTTAATCTGTTTAATTTTAAGGCCAATCACCGTAAAACTCTGGTGGTGGATACGGCTCAGGGCTGGAAAGCTTTGGTGACTTCAGCCAATCCGCATGATGGCAGTTCACGTCATTCTAATGTGGCTTTGCTGGTAACGGGCAATACAGCGATTGATGTATTAAAGACTGAACAGGCTGTAGGCCGGATGTCCAAAGGTGATATTCCAATGGTCATTATTGGCGAGTTTGAAGGGGATCGGTCTTTACCTCAAGTTCAGGTGCTGACTGAAAAAGCGATTTACGATGCAACACTCAAACTGATTGAAACTGCCAAGCCTAAAGAGCAGATTGATTTGGCCATGTTCTATTTGTCTGAGCGGCATATTGTCAAAGCCCTGATTGCTGCACATGAGCGTGGGGTAAAAGTCCGTGTCTTGCTCGATCCGAATAAGGATGCTTTTGGGCGTAAGAAAAATGGTATTCCTAACCGCCAGGTGGCTTCTGAACTGAATGATGCGGGTGTGCCGGTACGCTGGTGCAATACCCAAGGTGAACAATGTCATAGCAAGATGATCATTAAATCAAATGCACAGCAGTCTGACCTGATTTTAGGTTCAGCCAATTTCACTGCGCGCAACATCAAAAACTATAATCTGGAAACCAATTTGCGGGTAGTCGGTTCATCGCAGGCAGCAGTGTTTACCGATGCCCAAGCTTATTTTGATATGGCTTGGGCAAATTTGAATGGCAAAAACATGAGTGTCGATTACAGCCAATATGCAGATGAATCGACATTGAAATATGGAATTTACCGTTTTATGGAGTGGAGCGGATTGTCTACGTTTTAATTTTGATTTATGAATAGAAATCCCTCCTAACCTCCCTTTAAGAAAGGGAGGAAAGTCCCTCTTTGAAAAAGAGGGATTTAGGGAGATTTCATTTTTTTTAATTTTTTGGCTCAGGATTAGGCGGAACCATCTGATCCAGATCTTTGTCAGAGAGTTTATCCAGCTCTTTTAAATCCGTTTTAATTTTCTCCACTGGCTTTCATCTTCAACCGGCTGCGGTAAACGTGCTTCTAACCAGTCACAGACCACATCAGGTGAAAAATCGGGATGATTGCACTGAATGACCCAAGCCAAAAACTCTTTGGCTTCACCATTCATATAAGGTGGCGGAGAAACCGGCAAAAACTGTGTCGGTAAACGTTCATTCTTGGAAATGTAATTTAATACATGACCCAGTTCCTGTACGGTTTGCCATGCCAGAGGATGTTCCACATTGATTTGAAATTTAAACCACCAGGCATGTTGACCATCTGAACCATAGGCATTAATTAAAGATTCTTGAATACTTGGAACCTTGCAAAAGAATTGATGTAGGCGGTCAAAACTTAAATCAGACACTCTGTTTGATCCCATAATAAAAAACTGCATTTTAGCATATTCATCATTTGAGCCGGGATGTGTCTCAAGAGAAAACTCGAGAAATATTTCATTTACAAAACTTTGCATTTGCTGTTTTTTTATTCATTTTTTATCCTAAACTAGGAATTACAATAAGCTTTATAATGTATGGTGGGAGGCTCTTATGAAATTAACAGCTCTTTGTGCTTTGATTGGTATGATGCTCTTGGGGGCTTCTGCAACAACGCAAGCAGAAAATCGCTGGTCAAATTATCGTGGGGTAGATACTACTCGCTACCAGCCTCGTCCTTATTATCCGCAAAATAGTTATCCTCAAAATCACTATCCACATCAGCAGCAACATTATCCACAGCACTACCTGAATTATCCGCAGCGTCCACCGCATCATCAGAATTATCCGACCATTCAGAATGGCATCAGCATTCAATATCAGGCACCCACGACCATTACACACAATTCTCAAAGCTATAGCTGGGTGAATGGTGATCCGAGAACCGCCCGAATTGAAAGTTCAAACACGACCTTTATCTCCGACTGGCAACGTTTGGGTTTGCCTGCACCACCGACTGGCAGCCATTGGATATTTGAAAATGGTCGTTATGTGTTGGTGCCGAATCGTTAAAGATTCATTTTTAATGATTCAATCTCCCCTCTTGCGCCATATATGGCTCATCTTTAAAAAGAGGGGCTTTTAACATATTAAGCTAATTCATCATCTTGCGGTTGTGGAGTTTTATCTGCAGGGAGTGGCTTTTCTGAATGTTTATCACGAATCACAGACGGGTAGGTCCAGGAAGAGAAACGCACCACCAAAATCGAAAATGCCAAGATCAGGATTGAACCGGTAATAATCACCAGATCCATATCGGCTTTATGGTCATGCTGGATATCTGAAATAAGTAAACGAGTCAGAGCCGTAATGGCAATATAAATTAAAAAACGTACTGGCATGTGATTGGTTTTGAAGTAAATACCCACCATGGCGCCCAGTTCAAGATAAATAAACAGCAGCAGAATATCATCGATGGTCGCAAACTGTTTAATGGTTAAAATTTCAAATACCGTATGTCCGGCAGACCAGATCACCATACAGCCAATAATAAACAGGGCAATATAGTGAAAACTTTCTACGGCAATATTTCCGAAACGGTCAAGGAGGGTCTCAATCCTTTCAACTTTGTTATCAGGTTTTGGCATCTTTTCCTCCTGTCTCTTGAATGATTGTTTGTATGAAATTGATTATTAAATAGTATGCAAGTTTCATGCACATTAAAGAATAAAAAATGAAAGAGGATAAAAAATTAAGTGATTGTATTTTTTTTATACGAAATTCATGTAATGTATGAAGGGTTATTTCATTGATCAGGGAAAAGAAAATGTTAGCAACAATTCAAACAAAAATTGATAATTTACAAAATGGAAAAAAACTTATTTTGGGTTCAGGGATTAAAATGGATGAAATGCACAAGCTGGTTACGTTATGCGAACATCTACAAGCCGAGGGCGTAATTAAAATTGTGAAAATTAATCAAGAGGCACAGAGTAATAAAAAAGTTTCAGATTCCATTATTGTTGAAAAAATCTAATTGATATCTTGAGTCATAAAAAACGCCTGCATTTGCAGGCGTTTTTTTATTGCTTATCTTTGTGCAGGATTAAGCCTGGTTAGTAAAGTAGTCTTCAGAGAAGTTCATCACCACTTCAGCACCGGCTTTTACTTTAGTAATGCGCATTGCAAGTTCAGGCAGAATACGTTGTACAAAATAAAGCGCCAGCGACAATTTATTTTGATAGAACTCGCCGTCTTTGGCTTTTGCTGCATTGGCAATTTTTGCAAACATGTAAGAGAAGCTAAGCAGACCCACCGCATGCAGATAATCCACAGCTGCTGCATTCGAGAAGTCGATATTTTCTTTGCTAGCTTGCAGAATATATTGCGTTACCGATTCAACTTCTGCTGCTGCATCTAAAGTGGCATCTTTAATGAAGTTCAGATCCGCATCCAGGCCATTGGCAAAATCACGAATTTCCTGGATGTATTCTGCAATGAATGCACCGCCACATTTAATGGTCTTACGGCCAATCAAATCCTGGGACTGAACACCGTTGGTCCCTTCGTAAATCTGCGAGATACGCAAGTCACGGATACATTGTTCCATACCCCATTCACGAATGAAGCCATGACCACCGAAAACCATTTGTGCATCTAAAGTTGCGTTAAATGCAGTATCGGTCAGGTAAGCTTTTGCGATTGGGGTTAATAGCGCAACACGGTCATTGGCTTTTTTTACCGCTTCGGCATCGGTCGAGAACTTGGTAATGTCGAGCTGTTGACCGACATACACCGCAAAGGCACGAGAGGCTTCGTTGTTAGCACGCGCATTCAGTAACATACGACGCACGTCGCCATGGACCAAAATGCTGTCTGCCACTTTATTTGGAGATTTCACCCCAGAAGCACTACGACCTTGAAGACGGTCAGTCGCATATTGCGCAGCATTCTGATAGGCAAATTCAGAAGCGCCCAGACCTTGGATCCCCATAGACAGACGTTCATAGTTCATCATCACAAACATGGCAGCCAAGCCTTCATTTTCTTTACCGACCAGATAACCTTTGGCACCATCAAAGTTCATCACGCAAGTTGCAGAGGCTTTAATGCCCATCTTATGTTCGATTGAACCTGGACCTGCATGGTTACGCTCACCCAAAGAACCATCTTCATTGACCAGGAATTTCGGTACGATGAACAATGAAATACCACGTGAACCGGCCGGGGCATCCGGAGTTTTCGCAAGCACTAGATGAATGATGTTTTCAGCCAGATCATGGTCACCACCGGTAATGAAAATTTTAGTACCGGTAATGTTATAAGTACCGTCTTCATTACGTTCTGCCTTGGTTTTGATAATACCTAAGTCAGTACCCGCATGTGGCTCGGTTAAGCACATGGTCCCTGACCATTCGCCAGAGTAGATTTTAGGTAGATAAGTTTCTTTTTGCTCTTGGGAAGCATAGCTGTTTAATGCCATACCTGCACCGACAGACAGAAGCGGGTAGAGCATGAAAGACGGATTGGTTGCAAACAGCATTTCATCAGAAAGTACGGTCAGCATTTTTGGCATTTCCTGACCGCCCCATTCAGCGTCAGCACCCAGGCCAATCCAGCCGCCTTCTGCATATTGTTTGAAGGCTTCTTTAAAGCCAGCAGGTGTAGTCACATTACCGTTGCTATATGTTGCACCTTCTTCATCACCAGTACGGTTCAAAGGCAAAGTCACATTTTGCGCAAACTTGGCCATTTCTTCAAGAATGGCTTCTGCTGTTGCTGCATCAACATGAGCAAGATTTTCATTGTTTTGCCAGAATTGTTCTGCATTAAAAACATCATTAAGGATGAATTTCATATCCGCAAGAGGCGCATTATAGATTGGCATAGTGAGTCACCTGTTTATTGTTTGATTCAGTTCGGTTTTATCAGTCTAATGCATGAAAATTCATGTTGTTAGACGACTAAAGATTAATTTTTTGCATGGGTTATAAAGAAAAAGGACTGCCAAAAACATGACCGTCCTTTTTCTCACATCAGTTTAAGCATCATGCACTTAGAATGCGAAGTGTTCAGCATCTAAAGCAAGTAATGGCTCAACACCACCCGCGATCACGTCAACGTGTGAGCGAACGCGTGGAAGAATTTTCTTGAAGTAGAAACGGGCAGTGGTCACTTTCGCGTTGTAGAAATCTACATCAGTTGTACCTGCAGCCAACGTTTCTTGAGCAACCAGTGCCATACGAGCCCATAGGTAAGCTAAAGTTACGTAACCAGCGAAGTACAGGTAATCTACCGCAGCAGCGCCCACTTCATCAGGGTTTTGCATCGCACGCATACCAATCTGCATAGTCAAGTCACTCCACTCTTTATTCAGAGCAGCAAGCGGTTCAACAAATTCTTTCATTGCAGCATTGTCTTTGTGGGCTTCGCAGAATTTATGAATGACCTTGGTGAAGTCTTTCAACATTGCACCTTGAGTACCCAACACTTTACGGCCTAACAAATCAAGTGCCTGAATTTCAGTGGTACCTTCGTACAGGCAAGCGATACGTGTATCACGAACAATCTGTTCCATGCCATGTTCAGAGATGAAACCGTGACCACCGAATACTTGAACGCCGTGTTTCGCAGATTCAGAACCCGTTTCAGTCAAGAATGCTTTTGCGATCGGAGTTAGTAGCGACAACATGTTGTCCGCAGCTTTACGTTCTTCTTCAGTTGCACCTTGCTCTACCGTGTCTGCATAGAAAGACAATAAGTAAACCAATGCACGGCCAGCTTCAGCAAAAGATTTTTGCGTGAGCAGCATGTTGCGTACAGCAGGGTGAACAATAATTGGGTCTGCTTCTTTTTCTGGCGCTTTAACGCCTGAAAGTGAACGCATTGCCAAACGGTCTTTAGCATAAGCCAATGCACCTTGGAACGCGCCTTCAGAAGCTGAAAGACCTTGTACCGCAGTACCAATACGGGCAGTGTTCATGAATGTGAACATGCAGTTTAAGCCGCGGTTTTCAGGGCCAATCAGGAAGCCTTTTGCGTTATCAAAATTGAGTACACAGGTTGCGTTACCATGAATCCCCATTTTGTGTTCAATTGAACCACAGCGAACGGTATTGCGTTCGCCAAGTGAACCATCAGCATTGAGGTTAAATTTCGGTACGATAAATAAAGAGATACCTTTAGTACCTTTTGGTGCACCCGGAAGACGCGCCAACACGATATGAATAATGTTCTCTGCCATGTCGTGTTCACCAGCAGAGATAAAGATTTTCTCGCCAGAAATTGCGTAGCTGCCATCTGCATTCGGTTCAGCTTTGGTACGGATAATTCCCAGATCTGAACCTGCGTGAGATTCTGTCAAGCACATGGTACCGGTCCACTCACCTGAAACCAGCTTAGGCAAGTAAGTATCTTTTTGTTCTTGAGAGCCGTGATGTTCCAGGGTACGGACAGCACCGTGTGAAAGACCAGGGTACATACCCCATGCCCAGTTTGCAGTACCCACCATTTCAGAGATCACGTTGCCTAAAGAAACAGGCAAGGCTTGACCACCGTATTGCTCTTCAGCAGATAATGACGGGAAACCCAATTCGATATATTTTTGATAGGCTTCTTTAAAGCCTGTAGGTGTAGTTACCACACCATCATTCCAGGTACAACCTTCGCGGTCACCGCTTTGGTTGATTGGAGACAATTCATTTTCACAGAAGTCAGCCGCAGCTTCTAAATATTGATCAACCAATTCACGGCTTACGGTGTCAGAAAATGCAGGCAAGCTTGCATAATGTTGTTCAGCATTTAACAATTCATGTAGAACAAATTGCATATCACGTAAGGGCGCTTTGTATTGTGGCATATCGGTTTCCTCAATACTGGTTTAACCAGCGTTAATAATTCTAAATAAACATTGGAACGTATCTTCAATGACACGTATTTGTATGGCTCAATCGTGCAACATCTTCCCCCTTGGTACAAGCGTTAGGGGCTTTTTCTTGGTGACTGTAAAGTCAAAGATTTATAATTTGAAATGGCTAAGTATGTTGAGTGTAAATGCTTTTATGGCTTTGTGAGTGGCATAAATAGTCAAATGGTTTAATTTTTGACAGGCAATAAAAAAGGCGCAGAGCTGCGCCTTTTTAACTTTGGGTAAATTTTATGATGCAGGTTTTGCTGTTGTGGAACCCATAGGGGCTTTAGGCTGAAAGTGGACTTCACATTTACCATTGAGGGTGTGTGTGCCCATTTTGACTTGAACCGCCTTACCATGAGGTTGACCTTGGCAAGCTTTTAACATGGCTTGCTGATGTGCCTGGTGCTGAGCGAGGCGCTGGTCAAATTGTCTGGTCAATTCTGCGCGTTTGGCATCAGTCAGCGGTTCATCGTGTTGCATCCTGTACATGCCTTTCATTTCACCCTGCATGGCACGATGTTCGCGCCACATTTTCTTCATCTCTGCACGATCAGGAGTGAAGAGCATCACGCAAGTCCCATTAATGGTTTTTTCACCCGTCTTGATTTGTACCGCAGAACCAACGGTTTTACTCTCACAGGCTGTTTTCATGCTTCTCATCATTTGCTGGCGTTCGGCTCGGGCTTGCTGGAACTGCTCACGCTGTTCGGGTGTCATGTTGCGCTCATGCTTTTGATGATGATCTCGCATCATACGCGGGTGGTCGCCATCTTTATCCTGAACCGTGTTGGTCGATTGGCAGGCGGTCAAAGCACCCATACTGATTAGGCTTGCGCTCACTAAAGCTATTTTTGTCATGGAATTCATTGTTGTTATCTCCAATGAAAAAATGAAATTTGATAAGTTAAAGATTAAACAATAATGATGAAGAAACAATGAAGAGTATTTTTTTAGAAGGTTCGTTACAATAATCCATTGGGAAAAAAATTGAGACCTCACTTTTGAAGATTCGCCGTGTTCCGATTGCCTTACGCCTGTTCCTGACTGTGCTGCTCACCACCTTGGTGATTACGACGGTGAGTCTGGGGGTATTGCATTGGACCATGCAAAAGAACTTCGCCCGCTATGTGGCCGATGTCGAAATGCAGAAACTGGATCATGTAATCAGTAATCTGGCAGGCGTCTATGCAGTTTATCATGACTGGGGTAATGCCATTCAGGCGCAAATCCTGCAAATAGAAGGCACTGCTGCACCGGATGACTATGACCGTCTGTCTCGTTGGTGGTTACGCCGTCAATATGATATTGCCTTGCAGCAGCGTTATTTTCAGGACAATACCCTGCTGAGTGTGTCTCCGAGTTTAAATAAACCTGGGCCGAGCAAACCGATTTTAGACGCAGAAGAATTGCGCCTAATCGAGTTGAATTTACCTTCCGAGTATCAGCCTTTTGAAGGGCTTAAATTTCCACTCAGTGCCAATCAAAATATCTTCCGCTCTGACCGGAAAGCTGAAGATAAGCCTGCCGATGCAACATCCACTCAAGCTAAGAAAAAGCAGTTTATTTCTTTGCCGGACCGTTTGGGCTTAAGTTCCCGCTTGTCGCTGTATGATGCCAAAAAACAGTTTGTCGTGGGTGAGCCATCCGATATTCCAGTGTCATATCGTCCGATTATGGTGAATAACAAGGTAGTCGGTTATTTAGGCTTGAAGCCGGTGCTGGATCAGGATGATGCTTCAAGTATTAACTTTTTTAGTAATCAAAAACGTTATTTATTATTGGTGTACGGTTTAACTTTCCTGACCAGCCTGATCGCAGCCTTATTGTTGGCTACTTATTTTAAAACGCCCATTCAGCGTTTGCTGCAAGGGACCCGTGAACTGACCAAAGGCAATTTTCAGCATCAGGTGACGGTTAACCGCAATGATGAACTGGGTGATTTATCGACAGAATTGAACCATCTTGCCGTCATTCTAGATCAACATGAAACCTCACGCCGTCAGTGGGTGGCGGATACTTCACATGAATTAAAAACACCTTTGGCGGTACTGCAAGCACAAATTGAAGCGATGCAGGACGGTATTCGTAAACCGACGCCGGAACATTTTGAATCGATGCTGCGCCAGGTCACCAGCCTGAAAAAACTCACTCAGGATCTGGCCGACCTGGCTCAGGCTGAAGCACAACAGTTGAAATGCTACATGGCAGACGTCAATCCGTGGAATGTGGTGCTGCAGGAAGTTGAAAACTTCAAGCCTAAATTTGCCCAGGCTGATCTATCTATTTCGGTGCAGGGTGAAGGTGCGAATTTACAATTAGATATAGATCGTTTTAAACAAATTATGGTCAACTTGCTGGGTAACAGTATTCGTTATACTGAAGCATGCGGTGAGGTTCGTGTGCATACCGAGCAATCAGCCACCCATTGGAGTGTGATCGTGGATGACAGTCCACTTGGCTTGAGTGACGAACAGTTGGCACGTTTAGGCGAGCGTTTTTATCGTGTGGATGATTCCCGCACCCGCAGTACCGGTGGTACAGGTTTAGGACTGGCATTATCTGGTAAAATTGCGCAGGCAATGGGCGGACAGTTGAGTTTTGATCATTCTCCATTAGGTGGTTTGCGTTGCAAACTGACTTTCCCAAAACAATTGAACAAATAAAGGAATAACATTCATGAAACATGTCATGCTAGTAGAAGATGAAGTTGAACTTGCCCAACTGGTGCGGGACTATCTGGAAGCTGCGGGTTTTGAAGTCAGCATGTTTCATGATGGGCAAGAAGCCTATGACAGCTTTTTGCAACGTAAGCCCAGTTTGATGATTCTGGATCTGATGGTGCCACGTATGGATGGCCTGACCATTTGCCGTAAAGTGCGTGAACAATCCGATTTGCCGATTATTATGGTGACTGCCCGCACTGAAGAAATTGACCGTGTACTGGGTTTGAACATGGGCGCAGACGATTATATCTGCAAGCCTTTTAGCCCGAAAGAACTGGTTGCACGGGTACAAGCGGTGTTGCGTCGTCTGGATCGTCAAGTTGAGCCTGAACAAAACAGCCTGTTCCGGATGGACAAAGCCCAGCAACGCATCTGGTATCAGCAAAAAACCTTGAACCTGACCCCAACGGAATTCCGTTTATTGGAGTTGTTTCTGGAACATGTTGGTCAAGTCTATTCACGTGCACAATTGCTTGATCATATCAATCCGGACAGTTTTGATGTTGCGGACCGTGTGATTGACAGCCATATTAAAAACCTGCGCCGTAAAATTTCCGATGCGGCGGAAACAGGCAATCGTCATGAGTGGATTCAGGCAGTGTATGGTGTGGGCTATCGTTTTGAATATCCTGAGGATTAAGAAAGAAAACTGTTATTAATAACAAATAGCGAATAAAAATTTATTCGCTATCGGTTTTTTATAATTTTAAATATTCAATCTAAATGCTTCAAAATATGAAGCTCTGGAAATTCTTGAGTACAAAACAATTTAATTTGTTGAGCTTTTATAGAGTCATCTAAATCATGTCCCCATAAAGCTAAATAATAGTTTAGCTCTTCATTTTCATGATAGATAATCCATTCACCTGTTAGGTGTTTTTTATAAACATTTTTTTCAGGAGCTAGTCGATCTATATAGGGAGTCCAAAGATTTTTTCCGAGAATGGTTAGAGCTTGATAAATTGTAATCTCTTTACCTTGTAACTTTTGAAGTTCAGAAGCTTCTTCTCTAATTTTTTTCTGTACCGTTGTTTTATTTATTTCATCTAAACAATTTTTTTTTAAACTATTTATACTATCTTGATGATAGTGTTTCTTTTTTAATCCTTTAAGGTGTTCTTCTTTCAATATTTTAGGCTTACCTGTAAGAGATTTATATTCAACAACATTTTCAAGTATTTCAATTTCATTAGGGTCTGTTGACATTTGTTGCTTAAAAAAATAGCGAGATAGTAAAATTAAATCGCCAAACCCAATTTTACTCTCGCTATGCCTCGTACAATGCTGAATG
>NZ_JBIQOC010000082.1:0-20889 GCF_044130295.1 Acinetobacter uliginosus
CGTGCTATTGCAACTCGATTTGATAAACTAGCACGCAATTATAAATCTATGATCCGTATAGCCTGCATATTTATTTGGTGCAAAGCCAAATGAGGACACGCCCTAGTAATAGTCCAATATTATTTTTGTACCTGTTGAGGATAGTTCAAGAAATACACATCATAGTTACGGTAGTGCAATACTTGAGCATGAGGATTGCTATTTTTATAAGAGTTGGTACGAGCCAAGATCACGACCGGTTGTCCTGATTGTACTTTCTGAGCAAGATTTTTTTCAGACCAGAGATACTGTTTACGTTCAGGTTCAAACAGAAGACCATCTTTAATTTGAAATGCAGAACTGTCGAGACCAACATGTTCCCAGTCATCCACCAGATATACAGGTTTTTGTAAATTCATCAAGAATGGCACATCGTAAAAATAATAGTTGTAAAATGCGATGGTCGCATCAGGCGTTATATATTTCTGGAATGAAACTTGGGTGGCGTTGTTTTTTTGATCCAGAATTTTCACACCAAAACTGATGCTCATACATAGCACGACAACTGCAGCCAACACCAGTTTGAAATGAGAAATAAGCTGCTTTTGATAAGCAAGCATGAATAAAATAATGGAAATGATAACCGAGCCGCCGAGCCAGTACAGTTGTTCCATATTCACATTATTCAGGAACGATTTATCCTGTGCCCATACCGGTAATGTTGCAAAAGCAATACCAATAATTAGGACAAAAAATGTAGGTGACCATATCTGAAATTTATTAGCACGCTGATTTGCTAGTACACTATCAACCATAGTGGCAATTAAGATCGCTAAAGGAGCAGTTGCTGGCAAAATGTAACCTACCAGTTTTGATGGTGGAATAGAGAAAAATACCGTGACAGAGATAAACCACCATACCACCAAGATAAAAATTGGCTGACTAAGTTGCTGGGTTAAAGCTTGTTTAGAAAACTTGAACTGTGAAACAAATAACCAAGGCAAAAAGCTGAACATCAAGCAAAGCAGATAAAATGGCCATGGTTGCTGGTTGTTAAACTGATCGGAACTGAAGCGGCTAAATTGCTGGTCAATAAAGAAGTATTGCAGGAATGCCGGATACTTGAGATGAGCCAGATAAATCCATGGCATGGCAATCGTCAGGAAAATCAGTAAACCAATTGGATGTAACAGGGATGGGATTTTTTTCCATTGCTTGGTAAATAGTACCCAAGGCAAAATCACCATACCTGGAATGAGCACACCAATTAAACCTTTGGTTAAAAAGCCTAGGGCACAGGCAACATAACCAATAAACAGAATGTACTTTTTGCCGGAAAGGGTATAGTCAGCAAAACAGAATACGGTAATTGTCATCCAGCAGGCAACCAGCAAGTCATGGTTGACGTACTGACTGCTACCAAAAAACAGCAGGCTGGTGGCCAGAATAATAACAATGATTCCTTAATTCATAGGTGGTGTGAAAATTATGTGATTTTAATCAAAAAGATACAAATTATTATGGTTGTAATTCAGGCAGCTTGCGCCTAGTATCTGGGTAGAAGTTACTCCATGTAAGCTTCCTTAGTTTTGTCCCATACACCCCTCTGTATGGGATTTTTTTTAATCAGGGGATCGTATGAGCATGCATTCAAAAGCGTATATTTTTAGACAGCAGCAATTACTGGTGGATGACCATTTTCAGTTGCCGCAGGTAGAAAGACTGCAGCACGACCTGAACCTGTCGGAAAATGGCGAGATCATTGCCCGTGATCTGAAAGAAGATGAACCGGTGCCGGAAGGTTATCAGCTGGTGCCGATCAGACAATTGGTGCAAGTCTGGAGCAGACTACAGTTTGAACAGGCCAGCCGTGCGGTACAGTTACTGGAATGGCGCCGTAATCACCGCTTTTGCAGTAAATGTGGTCACGCCACCGAGCAGCATGCCACCCAGTATGCCATGGTCTGTCCATCCTGTGGCTATAACCAATATCCGCGGGTGAATCCCTGTGTCATTACTATCATTACCCGAGGTACAGATGAAATTCTGCTGGCAAAAAATGCCCGCAACAAAACCCAGATGTACAGCCTGATTGCCGGATTTGTCGAAGTTGGAGAAACCTTGGAAGAGGCAGTACGCCGTGAAACGCTGGAAGAAGTGGGGCTGCAAATCAAAAATATTCAATATCTAGCCAGTCAGCCGTGGCCGTTTCCCAGCAATCTGATGATGGCCTTCAAGGCAGAATATCACGCAGGGGAAATTCAGATTCAAGAAAATGAACTCAGCGATGCGCAATTTTTCAAATTTGATCAGTTCCCTGAGATTCCGTTCAAGGGCAGTATCGCCTATGCCATGATTCAGCATGTGATGCATGGAACGCCTGTTGCAGATGACAGCAAAGAATGGCTTTGAAATTTTGAACAAATTTAGTGGCGCATTCTCGCTCTTTTAAGGGCGAGTTAAGCCACTAGAAATTTAAAATTATTATATCAATCATAAAATATATAAAATGTTAATATATAGATATTATTTAGATTTTTGGCTTTTTTTTAGCTAAAATAGTATTGGATTCAAGTATCTAAATAGTAAATTTACTGATAATTTCAGGTGTTAAATTTGAAGCATATCTAACTCAGAAACAGAAGTTAATTCTGAGCCAGTGGATGGGGTATGCGAGATTAACCACATATGGAAACTCGTTGCTTTAGCTGCGAGTAGTTCATTGACTTAAATAATCTTGAAAATTTTTCCGCTAGAAGTACTTTGGAAAAACATTTCAAAGCTGGGGCGAATATCTTCACCATCCACAGTAATATATTTGACATGGGAACAAGACTGGCTAGCACTAAAATGGCGCTCAACCGTGGCCTGAATAGAATATTTGATACCGAATTGGTCTTTTACATTTAGATTTTGTTTAAACATTAGTTTACCTTTAATAAGATTATGGCAGAGCGGCTATTCAATTAATTAAGCAATATATTATTTTTTAAATAACTTTTTGATTTAGCTTAAATAATTGATTTAAAGACGTATAAAATGTACGACCATCTAAATTTAAATCTACCTCAATTCCCGATTCCAGCAAAACTCTTTTACCCACTTCAATTTCTTTAAAACCTTGACGTGTATTCTGCATTTTATTTAAAGGAATTAAAGAAACGATAATTTCAGTACCATTTTTAGATTTTGCAATTAATTCATTAACTTTTAACAATTTGTATCCTATTTTTATGATTTTTTTTCCAATATGGAAAAACAACTTTTTCTTTAAAATTAAAAAAGCACTGAGTAGTGCTTTTTCAACTCGTATTAGTGCTTATATGGCAACAATATTGACTGCATTCGGGCCTTTTTGACCCTGAGCAATACTAAATTCAACTTGTTGGCCTTCAAATAAGGTTTTAAAACCTGAGTTGGCAATTTCGCTGAAGTGCGCAAAAACATCTGGACCTGATTCTGGTTGAATAAAACCAAAACCTTTAGTTTCATTGAACCACTTAACGGTACCTTTAACAACATTTGAGTTTGACATAATAAATCCTACTGATTTTTTAATAATTTTTAGTCATTTTAGTGACTGAATATAACTTTGAAAATAATAAATAATGAAACTTAAAATCTGAAAAAAACGAAGAATTATGAATAAAACGACGATACTTAAGAGAGATTTAATGAAACAAGACTTTTTTCTAGTTGAGTTAACTATACCCTAAAAACAGGAATAATCAAGTTTTTTTATATGTATATTTAATTATCTTATTAAAAATCTAGTTATCTGACTGATTTATATATTTTATTGTAATTATAACCAAACAAAGTTAATCTAATTGGCCGATAAATTTGACCAGTAAATGAATGCGATTATATAGTTCTGTAATAATAATATTGATGTTTTTAATTTCAGGAATGATGATTTTTTTACATATGCACAAAGCTTAAGCTTATATCAGCCTTCAAATTTGACTCTATATTAATAATTACGAGATGTCAGAAAAAATCCCCCGAACCAAGGGTAGGACTAAATTCTACTCATTTTTGGTTCATAGTAGCCCACTGATTTTCCATTCAAATATTTCAAAACAAAATATGTAAATTTGAATCTTGAAGCACTACCTTAATCTGCTATAATTTGTACATCAAACTGATGTACTTATTGGTAAAAAATATGGCTAACTTAGCAACAGAAAGAATCAATGTTCGGTCAACAGTAGATGCAAAAAATGTGATTGAACAAGCTGCGAATTTATTGGGTCTCAGTGTGAGTTCCTTTATGATCCAATCCTCATTTGAACGAGCAAAAGAATTACTTAAATCTAATCATGAGTTAAAAGTGAATAATGCTGATCGTGATATGTTAATGAACATGCTTGAAAACCCACGCCCTGCAAATGATGAGATGAAAAATTTAATGAGTTTATTGGATGAAGATTGAGGTTTTACAAGCCCATCATCAAAAAAAATCATTTAATTGTGGGCAAGATGATTTAAATAAGTTCATAAAACAATACGCATCCCAACATCAGAAATCAGGAACAAGTAAAACGTATGTAGCGATTGATGACGATGATACACAGGTGAAAGGATTTTATTGTCTATCAAGTGCCTCTATAGGATTCGATGTAGTTGATGCTGTTCTCACTAAACGATTACCTCGTTATCCACTCCCTTGTGTGGTTGTAGGTCGCTTTGCCGTTGATCAACCAATTCAGGGGCGAGGAATTGGAAAAGTGCTTTTAGCACATGCTCTTAAACAAGTTTCAAAAGTTGCTCAAATTATTGGTGTTAATTTTGTTGTCATACATGCCAAAGATCAAAAAGCGATGGAGTTTTATCAGCGTTTCGGCTTTATTTCATTAACATCAAATCCATTAACATTAATATATCCAGTGAGTGAAATACCTAATTTTAATTAAAGTAGTAGTCTACTAGCAACAGGAGTGACTAGTAGATTAGGAACAAGAATAAGAGATTCAAGTTAATTTTAGATGGTCTAAAACATCCACAAGATCAAATTCTTATTTTTATAATTTTTCAATAATCGCTTAATATTTAATCCTTAAACGAAAGACAACCCCTTGTTGACTATTATGTACATTTGCTTCCCCATTATGTAACATCATGATGGATTTAACTATTGATAGCCCTAAACCACCAGTTTTTGCTTTGGAATGTCGACTACTATCAATTTGATAGAAACGCTCAAATAAATGATTCAAATGCTGTTTATCAATAAAAATATTTTTAGTTAACACTTCAATATCGACATAGTCTGCTGTAGATTTTGTTGTAATTACAATGTCTTGGTTTTCGAATCCATAATCAATGGCATTGATTAGAAGATTAGATAGCGCTCTTTTTAATAAATCTTCATTACCATATATTTGAATTCCTTGTTCTAACTCCAAAACAAATTTCATTTGTCTATCTTCAGCTAAGAATTCAAAATAATGCACCAATTCTAAAATAAGGTTGGATAAATCAATATTTTCTTTATCAATAATATAATCGCTGTGTTCAGAACGAGCGATGAACAACATATTGTTTATCATCTTACTGAGTCGTTCATATTCCTCAAGATGAGAATATAAAAGCTGCTCCAGTTCTTGGGGTGATCGAGATTGCATGAGCATAATTTGTGTTTGACCCATTAAATTATTTAAGGGGGTTCTTAGTTCATGGGCAATATCTTCGGAAAACCGGGCCAATTGATCATAATTAATTTGAATTTTTTCTAACATCGCATTCATTGCTGAACGGAGTTGCTCAACTTCAACGGTAGTACTTTTAGTTTCGATTCGCTGATGTGGGTGAGTGCCCTGAATTTTATGTGTTTGCTCAATCAAATTATTTAAAGATTTGAGTAAGTACAGACCCACCCAACGTCCGAGCAGGCTTGCCATGACAATGCCCAATAAACTATAAAGAATCAATTTCCGTAAATATTGATCTAGAGTAGATTGAGCTTCATCAAGTTGTGTGCCAGCAATCAGTTGGTAATGTTGATTATTAAAAATAACAGTTTTATAAGCCAAACGGGTTGTGGCAAATTTAGATTGATTATCCAGAAAGGTAATGGTTTTTGATTCCGCCATAGTGGGAATAGCAACTTTCAGTGGATTAATCTCAATTAAGGCGTGTTGTTGGTTTCTTAAGATTAAAAGATTATCTTCTTTCCCCAGCATGTTTTCATACAGACGAGGGTGTTGAACTAAAATCTGAAAACTTTCTTGATCCTGTAAAAAAATTTCGATGCGTTCAACACGTGCAGTTAAATTCTGATCCCGTTGTTTGGCTAATAGGTGTTGCATGTTGTGATAAGAAAGTAAACCAATAGCAAAAAATACAGTGCAACAAACAATACTGAAGGAAATACTTAAACGTGTTGTTAAGCTGAGCTGCATTAGCTGATTTTTCATTTATTTACGCTTAAACGATATCCCATACCGCGAACAGTATGAATTAATTTTGGCTGAAAATGGTCATCAATTTTGGCACGCAAGCGGCGAATAGCGACATCTACCACATTGGTGTCCGTATCAAAATTAATATTCCATACCTCAGATGCAATTTGCGATCGGGTTAACAACTCACCTTGATGTTGCATTAATAAGTTTAAGAGTGAAAATTCTTTAGCGCTTAAGTCGATTTTCTGTTGGTTCCGATCAACAGTACGTTCAAGCCGATATAAAATTAAATCTTCAACCTGATAATATTCAGACTCTGTTTTTACACTGCGTCGTAACAGACTTTTGACCCGTGCCAATAGCTCAATATAAGAAAAAGGCTTAATTAAATAGTCATCTGCACCTAGTTCTAAACCTTTAACTCGATCCAGAACATGATCTTTCGCAGTCAGCATAAGTACCGGAATTTTAGAAAAAGTCCTTAGGGTCTTTAATACTTGCCAACCATCAATTTCAGGTAACATGACATCCAAAATTACTAAATCAAAGTTTTTTTCTTCAAACAACCTGAGTGCTGTTAATCCATCATGAGCAATACTGGCTAAATAGCCGGATTCATTTAAACCTTTTGCTAGAAATTCAGCAATTTTGGTTTCATCTTCAATAATAAGTATCTGCATCTAAATAATATTATATGGATTTGTCTATCCCTACATTACAAATTCGTAATCTGATTGTCATGCAATAGTGAGTTTATTTTATATAAGCTAATTTATCTCTTCATTTAGCTTAATAGAAATGATGAAAAAACTTCTATTTATTCCAGTACTTCTATTTAGTTCAATCACATATTCAGCTCCTAAAACCAGCTATGTCATGGATCTAAACCTCGCCAATCAACTGGCAACCAATGTCATGCAAGCATGTAGCACTACTGCTAAACCTGCGGCTGTAGTGGTCTTAGATCAGGGTGGCAATGTCCTGGCAAGTCAACGGCATGAAACTGTGGGTATACATAATTTAATCGCAGCGCAAAGGAAAGCTTTTACCGCATATTCAAGCAAGGTGACTACCTTACAATTTATGCGTAATGCCCAGAAGAATGTTGATTCACAGAATTTAACCAGCTTACCTGAATTATTACTTTTAGGTGGAGGAGTGCCCATCGTTTATAAAAGTCAGTTATTAGGTGCAGTTGGTGTAGCCGGTGCAGGTGGGTCAATTCAAGATGATCAATGCGCACAACTGGGTATAGAAATCACACTCAAACAAATTTAAATCAATTTAATTCAGGATAAATTCATATGAACAAGTTATTTTTATTCGCTGGAAGTTTATTTATTTCAAGTTGGGTAATGGCGCAAAATCCTTTAAGTGTGCATGTACTTAACTTGGAAAGTGGATTGCCTTCACCTGATGTAAAGGTTACTTTGGAAGAACAGAAAAATGGAAAATGGATACAGATTTCAGAAGCTAAAACCAATGAGCAAGGCCGCGTAACGGCATTATTTCCAGAAAATAAAACTTTAGATAATGCAATATACAAAGTCACGTTTAAAACAGGAGACTGGTTTAAGAAAAATAATCAAAATTCTTTCTTCCCTGAAGTTCCGGTGATTTTCCAAACAGATGGTTCAGTAAAACACTACCATATTCCATTACTGCTTAGCCCTTATGGATATTCAACCTATCGAGGTAACTAAGCTGAGAAAAATAAAAGCTCTAACTTGTATGAGATTAGAGCTTAGTATCACTTAATATAATGGTGCTTATAGGTAATAGCCCTCATTTGAGGGCTATTACCTTATTACAAAATTTTCACAATGGATTGTGATCAAATATGGTAGTGAAAATACTCATATATTCAAAATTAAATTTATAAAAATGGAGTGCATTCTCATGATTAAAATAAAAAATCATGTTCTGAATATGACGTTAGGTTGCATCTGCTTAGGTTCTACATCTGCAATTGCCTCTCCACTAATATCATCTCACGATACAGCTCACTTACCGACTGTGGCAAGTACAAACCCCGGCACTTTGTTATCCATACAAGCACAAAATACCGATCTATTTTCAAATGCATCACAACGCTTCTTAATTACCTATCGAAGTCGCGGCATACAATCAGAACCCATTGTAGCTTCTGGATTTATTTTACTACCCAAAGGAAAAGCGCCAAAAGAAGGTTGGCCTATTTTAGCATGGGCGCATGGTACAACAGGTGTTGCCGATACTTGTGCTCCCTCGAGTGATTATGTGGATGGACCTGTTCATATTTATCAACAAATAGCGGCAAAAGCTTTGAATGCCTGGCTTGCTCGTGGATATGCAGTAGTCGCACCAGACTATCAGGGTTTAGGTACACCCAGTGGACATCCCTATATAAATGCTCAAAGTCAATTGCATACTGTAGTGTATGCTGTAAGGGCAACTCACTATTTAAAGCCTTATAAATTTAATAAAAATTGGTATGTCATGGGGCATAGCCAAGGAGGTGCTGCATCTCTTGCTGTTGCGGCATATGGACAAAAGACGCACCTGAACTTAATTTACGTGGGGCAATTGCCCTTGCTCCAGGCGGTTATCAATATGAAGGAATTGCGGAATATGTGGCAACTCACTCTCAAATCGACACCAGTGTTGCAGCATTTTTTCCAATCGTTCTTCTCGGGGCGGAAGCTGCAGATCCTAATCTTGCTCCAGCGAATTTAGTTAGCCCAGAAATGGGGGAAATTCTTAATCTGGCACGCGGTCGCTGTTTATCAGAATTACAATCTGATCTGAAGCAAGCCCCTAAAACTGTCTTTAAACCGAATGTAAATCTAGCCCCTTTGACCAATTATTTAAAGAAGCAGTCTATTGAGAATATGATACCCACTGTGCCAGTTATGGTTGTTCAGGGTGAGAAAGATCAGTTAGTGGATTCACGCGGTACTTATGCCTACTATCAACAAATCTGCCAGGTAGGAAAACCTATTGCGTTTTATCCTTTGAAAGAAGGCGACCATCGTGACTCCTTAAGACAAAGTGAATTCCTGATTGGAAATTTTATTAATTCAGTTGAAGAAAGGAAATCTGTAAATACCTGCAGCGTAAAATAGTATGGTAGATCCAAGAGTTTGAACTCAAAAAACTCTTATACAGAATTAAAATTTAGCATTTCAATTTTAAATATAAAAAATTGAAGTAAATCAATATGATGATAAATAGTTTTTTATTACTAAATGATAAAACTTCTCTTGTAACAGAGGATGCTGCGGACGTTTATGATCAAACCACAGAAATATCCAAGAAAATGCCAGTCAATTTCTTAACTGACTGGCATTACATCTTATAATTTATAATGAATTTTTCAGCGATTAGATCACTACTTTATCAATTCATGTAAATACACTAATTAGTGGGATTGATTTAATTCATTATCTGTTGCAGAGATAATAGATGCAAAAATTGGAACACCCACAATAATGGGGAATGAAAGGATCCATACGTCAATTGTTACTTGACTTGAAAATAAAAACTGGTTGACAAGAGCAGCCAAAATTAATAATGAAACTAAAATACTAGTGAATCGGATTACAAATTTGATAGGCATTTGCCTGCTCCTAGGTGAGTCTAGCTGTTGTTGTAAAGTATATACCTTATCTGACTGTCCTTAAATCCATAAATAGCTGTCCAGTTCATTTTACGTGGACAGTATCGTGATGTTGAGCAGATAAAAAAGTGGGGCTCAGCGAATGCTTACAGTTTTACGCTCCATTTGATAGAGTTATTGTACGGACAATAAGATTAATCCAGCTTAAATTATTCAATCACTAATACTGAATTTCACCATTTTGTCTTCACGCTTTGTTCACACCCACCTAGGTTATCTTAAGCCTAGAATACAACAAGGCTAAAAAATGAAGATGCTATTTAAATCTGTTTTTGCAGCGACAGCACTTGCCATCATGAGCTTAAGTACAACGACTCGAGCAGAAACTGTTGCACCTCAGGCAGTCGATCAGGTAGATATCGAGCAGTATGCAGGCAAGTGGTATGAAATTGCGCATTTACCGATGTATTTTCAGCGTAAATGTGTCTCGAATATCTCTGCACAATATAGCGTTAATACCGATCAAACCATGCGTGTTTTGAATAGTTGCCGGATTGCCAATGGTGAGATGATCAGCTCTGAAGGTATTGCCTATCCGCAAAATAAGGGCAACAGCAAACTGAAGGTCAGCTTTTTGCCTCAAGCTTTAAGATGGATGCCATTTAGCAAAGGTCATTACTGGGTATTACGAGTAGACCCAGAATATAAAGTGGCACTGGTAGGTGGGCCAAGTAACAAATACCTGTGGATCTTGTCGCGTGAACCGCAACTGGATGAAGCCACTTATCAATCCTATCTGGAAACTGCAAAACATTATGGTTATGACGTGACAAAACTGATCAAATTGCCGCATTAATCTGTTACCCTTTTGCCGAACTGACCACGCTCTCTACACAGTTCGGCTTTTTTTTATTTACTTCACATAAAATTCATATCTGACTGATTACACTCATCAAATAGAATAAAGACAATCGCTTGAAAGTAGGATGAGTCCATGTTGAAAAGTCTGATGCGATGGATAGACAGCTGGTCTACACCCACACAGCCCAAAACACTGACAACTGAAAACAGTAAGATTCAGTGGCTGAGGATTTTACCCTTTATTCTATTACATCTGGCCTGTCTCGCCGTGTTCTGGGTGGGAGTGTCTTGGTTTGCGCTGGGATTTATGCTGCTGTTCTACCTGATCCGCATGTTTTCCATCACCGCTTTTTTCCATCGCTATCTGTCACACAAAACTTTTCAGACCTCGCGTCCGGTGCAGTTCCTGTTTGTGCTGATTGGCACCATGAGTGCACAGCGTGGTCCGCTATGGTGGGCGGCGCATCACCGTTATCACCACCGCTATACCGATACCTTGCAAGATCCGCATTCCTCGACGCATGGTTTTTGGTACAGCCACGTCGGCTGGTTTTTAAATGAATATAATTTTGCCACGCGTAAAGAAGTCATTAAGGACTGGCTGAAATATCCGGAACTGATCTGGCTGGACCGTTTCAGTTTAATTGTGGTGCTGCTGACCGCAGGCGGAATTTATGCACTAGGGGAATGGCTGGCCATCACCTGGCCGCAACTCGATACGTCCGGCCTGCAATTGCTGGTCTGGGGCTTTGTCATCTCTACCGTGTTACTGATCCATGCCACCTTGTGTATCAATTCACTGGCGCATCATTATGGCAGCCGGGATTTTGACACTGAAGATCACAGCCGCAACAATTTATTTCTGTCCATTATTACCTTGGGCGAAGGCTGGCATAACAACCATCATTATTATGCTGGCAGTACCCGGCAAGGTTTTTACTGGTGGCAAATTGATGTGACCTATTACCTATTGAAACTCATGTCCTGGTTCGGGCTGGTCTGGGGACTCAAGCCAATTCCAGCACGGGTCTATGAAGCCAGTAAAATTAGCCAAGCTCGAAAACAGAAAAAAGCCGCTTCGGCAGGCACTCACACGATTCAATCAAAGGAATCACCATGAAAATTGCGATTATTGGTTCAGGTATTTCCGGTTTGTATGCCGCCTGGAAACTCAGCAAAGTGCATGAGGTCACGCTGTTTGAAAAGAATAATTACTTTGGCGGCCATACCGATACTCATCAACTGAATATAGACGGCGAACAGATTGCAGTGGACAGTGGCTTTATTGTGTTTAACGAGCATAACTATCCGCTGTTTTGCGCGATGCTAAAAGAACTCGGGATTCAATCGCAAAGCAGTGACATGGGCTTTTCCGTGAATAATCAGGTCAGCGGCTTACAGTACAATCCTTCAAAAAAATTCTCCCTGCTTTTCCGCCCACAAAATTTTCTGAATGCAGATTTTCGCGCGATGTTGTCGGATCTGTTCCGTTTCTATGCGGCCAATAAAGATATGGATGTGGAACAGGTTAATGCACAACTCAGTATTGATGAGTATCTGAATCAGCATGGCTATTCCCAAGCCTTCCGTCAGGAGCATCTCTACCCGATGTGCGGGGCACTGTGGTCCTGTCCGGTGGAGCAAGCCGGACAGATTCCCTATAAGTTTGTGGTGAGCTTTTTCCAGCATCATCGCATGTTGCAGCTAAAAGACCGGCCGTTATGGCTCACGGTCAAGGGTGGATCGGCTCGCTACGTTCGTGCGATTCAGTCCCAGGCCAATATTAGCTTCCGCAAAACGGGTGTTCTGCATGTATCCCGTAGTGCCAATGATGTGCTGGTTGAAACTCAACAAGGCAGCGAACGTTTTGACTGGGTCGTATTTGCCAGCCATGCTGACGACAGCCTGAAGTTACTGAAAGACCCGTCCGCGCAGGAGCTGGACGTACTGAGCAAGTTCCGCTATCAGGATAACCGCATGGTGGTGCATTCCGATACCCGCATCATGCCCAAATCCCGTCGCCAATGGGCCAGCTGGCATGTGCATGTGACCCCGAGTCAGGCCACCGAACAGACCCCATTCCAGCACAGTGGTATGCACTATGGTTTCAGTTACTGGATGAACCAGCTGCAAAACCTGCAATGCAAAACCCAGGTCTTTGCCACCCTGAATCCTAATTTTGCCCTGGATCCTAAAAAAGTCTGGGTAGAACGGCATTACCGTCATCCGGTGTTTGATGCCCCGGCGATTGAAGCACAACAACGCTGGGCCGAGGTCAATACTCAGAACCGCACCTCCTACTGTGGCGCTTACTGGGGCTGGGGCTTTCATGAGGATGGGGCACGTAGCGCTTCATGGGTAGTCGATCAGCTATTGCAGCAGACCGAGCAGGCAGCTAGGAGCGCATGATGCAGATGTATCCACTGGCGATCGCCGCTGCCGAAATCCGGCATCGCCGTTACCTGCCCAAAGCCCATGCTTTTGAGAGCCAACTGACCTATCTCTGGTTTGATCCGGATCAACTCTCAAGCTTTACCCAAAAATCCTGGCTCTGGTCTTCCAGACACTGGAATTTCCTGACCCTGGATGAGCGGGATTTTCTGACCATGGAATGTGGTTCGATTCGGCAGAAGGTCGCACGCCTGCTGATCAAGCGGGAAAACTACCTATTACCGCATGCCGCGTCTATCCGGGTTCTGGCCTTGCCACGCACACTCGGCTTTCGCTTTAATTCTGTGGTGTTTTATCTGGTCTTTGATGCCACCGACCAATTGCTCTTTGTACTGAGTGAAATTACCAATACACCGTGGAATGAACGTCAGGTCTATATCCATGACTGCCGGCACAATGCAACTGAATATGCGCCGTACCAGAGTCACCAGTTTGATTTTAAAAAGGCCTTTCATGTATCACCGTTCATGCCGATGGTACTGGATTACCGCTGGCGCTTCAGCTTCTCTGATCAGCAGAACGTGATTCATATGCAGCTGTTTCAGCAGGGCGTGCTGCAATTTGATGCCACCCTGAAATTTTCTCTGCAGGCCATCACGGTTCCTTCACAGCAGTATCGCTATGCTGTGTTGAAAGTTCTTGAACCCTTCAGGATGGTCAGCGGAATTTATCTGCATGCCTTCCGTTTATGGAAAAAGAAAATTCCGTTTTACCGACATCCTAAAAAAGAAAAAGGAAACACATTGCGATGAAAACACTGTTAATGGGAGAGCAAAGCACACTGCCAGTGATATTGCGTCATTTGCTGAAATTGCGGCATGGTCAGCTGATTTTTAAAGGCGTCTGGAACGGGACAGTCGGCGAAAACAGTGATCTGCAGGCCGTGATTCAGGTGCATGATACCCGTCTGATGGAACTGTTGTTCCGTAATGGTGTGCTTGGTGCGGCAGAAGGTTTTATCCGCGGTTACTGGAGCAGTGAAGATCTGGTGGATGTGATCCGCATTTTGGCACGTAACCGCGATGTACTGGACCGGATGAATCAGAATGCAGTGGCCAAGGCCAGCCAGTTGCTGTTAAAGGCTTGGTACAAATCGCGCAAGAATTCGATTGATGGCAGCCGCAAAAATATTGCCGAGCATTACGACCTGAGCAATGACTTTTTCAAGCTGTTCCTGGATAGCAGCATGATGTATTCCAGTGCGGTATTTAAAGAGCCGGGTATGAGTCTGGAACAGGCTTCGGATTATAAAAAAGAGCTGATCTGCCAGAAACTCAAGCTGAAACCGATGGATCATTTAGTCGAAATTGGCAGTGGCTGGGGCGGTTTTGCCATTTATGCCGCGCAGCAGTATGGCTGTAAAGTCACCACCATCACCATTTCCAAGGCACAGTATGATGAAGCCGTGGCCCGGGTCGCTGCAGCCGGACTATCACATCGCGTCACTGTCCAGCTGAAAGATTACCGTCTACTGGAAGGCAAATACGACAAGCTGGTGTCGATTGAAATGATCGAGGCAGTAGGTGAGCAGTATTTGCCGACCTATTTCCGTAAATGCCGTGAATTGCTAAAACCGAACGGTTTGGCCCTGATTCAGGCCATTACCATTGAAGATGCACGCTATGCCAAAGCCCTGAATACCGTGGACTATATCAAGCGCTATATTTTCCCGGGCAGTTTTATTCCCTGTATTAGTGTCATGACCCAAGCCGCTTCCGAACAAAAACTGCGTCTCAAGCATCTGGAAGATATCGGTCAGAGCTATGCCCAAACCCTAAACTGCTGGCGTCAGCGTTTTCTGGAGCAGCGTGATCAGGTGCTGCAACTCGGCTTTGATGAGCGCTTTATCCGCATGTGGGATTTTTATCTGTGTTATTGCGAAGGTGGCTTCCGCGAAGGCGTGATCAGTGATGTGCATCTGCTGTTCGAAGCCAGTGCTTATTAAGCCGAGATAAAACAGGAGGGCTGACATGCTGCTGAATTTACTGGTGCTGAATGTCTTTATCATGTTCTGTAGCTGGCTGCTGGTGATCTATAACCAGCGTGCCGGACTGGTCGATGTGGCCTGGAGCTTTGGTATTGCACTCAACGTCATTATCTCGGCCTGGGTCATGGAAACTGCACCGCTGCTGGTTCGGGTTTTTCTGGGCGTGTTTAGCGGCATCTGGTTTTTACGCCTGACCTGGCATCTACTGCGCCGTTATGCCAATGAAACTGCAGAAGATACCCGTTATGCCAATATGCGCCGGGCCATGGGCGATTATCAGCATCTCGGTTTTCTGGCCTTTTTTATGTTTCAGGCCGGTCTGGTGGTGCTGTTTTCCTATCCGATGCTTGAGCTACTGAGCATTCCAATCCAGCAGTGGAATGACTGGACACAGGCTACGGTATTTGTGGCAGGCATGATCATGCTGCTGGCCCTGATGGGGGAAAGCACGGCCGACCAGCAACTCTACCGTTTCAAACTGAATCCACAAAACCAAGGCAAAACCCTGGACCAAGGCTTATGGAGATATTCACGCCATCCAAACTATTTCTTTGAATGGCTGCACTGGTTTGCCTATCCAATCCTCGGTCTGGCGGCAGGTGTTTATGAATTATGGCTGTATCCACTGTTGATGTGGCTGTTTCTGTACTACATCACCGGTATTCCCTTTAGTGAACAACAGGCGCTGACACATCGCGGCGACAACTATAAAGACTATCAACGACGAACTTCAATGTTTATTCCGTGGCCACCCAAAGAGTAGGTAAATACATGGACTTTATGATTCAACAATCTTTAAAACTGATCGAAAGTGGCAAACTGCCCGATCCGGTGATTCGGACCGGCATTCGTACTTTAAGCAAAAAACGCCTGGCACAGGAAGGACGCTTCGACCCGGCACTGGCGGCACAGCGCTATATGGATGTGCTGCATATGCTAAAAAACAGCGAGATTGCCATCGAGACCGACAAAGCCAATGAGCAGCACTATGAACTGCCCACCGCATTTTTCCAGGCAGTACTGGGCAAACGTCTGAAATACAGCGCCAGCCTGTTTGAACACGCACATACCACACTGGATCAGGCGGAAGAAGCGGCACTGGCCAGCTATTGCCAGCGTGCACAGTTGCAGGATGGACAGGATATTCTGGAAATAGGCTGTGGCTGGGGTTCTTTCAGTTTGTACATGGCGGAACATTATCCCAAGGCTCGCATTACTGTGGTGTCGAACTCCTCGACCCAGCGCCAGTACATTCAAGAACAGGCCAATCTGAAAAAACTGGATAACCTGACCGTGATTACCTGCGACGTCAATGTACTGCAACTGGAAGCCGCTTCTTTCGACCGTGTGGTTTCGGTGGAAATGTTTGAACATGTACGTAATTACCAAAAACTGTTTGAAAATATTAGCACCTGGCTGAAAGCAGATGGCTTGCTGTGGTGCCATATTTTCTGTCACCGTTTCCTGCATTATCCGTTTGAAGTGAAAAATGAATTTGACTGGATGTCAAAATATTTCTTTAGTGGCGGTCTGATGCCTGCAGCCTCAACCTTCCTGCATTTCCAGCAGCATTTGCAGCTGGAACAGCACTGGCAATGGGCAGGCACCCAATATGAACGCACCGCAAATGCCTGGCTGGAGAATATGGACCAAAAGCAGGTCGAGCTACAGCCCCTGTTTGAACAGACCTATGGTGCAGATGCTGCAATCTGGTGGCAGCGCTGGCGAATTTTCTTTATGGCCTGTGCCGAACTGTTTGGTTATGACCATGGACGTGAATGGGTGATCGGCCACTTTCTGTTTAAGAAAAAAGTCATATAATTGAACGATGAATCGGATGGGCCAGCGGGGAATAGACCAATGTTAAGGCTGTTTAGGGACAAACGCGATCATCCTTTGGGTGAGGTGTTTAACCGCTACTACTGGCTGCAAATCGGATTCATTGCCCTGTCTGTGGTGATCGGGATTGCCTGTAGTGCCTGGGTAATCAAGGGTTCCTTGCTCAGAACTGCGCTGGAACAGGAAATGTCACACTACTGGCAGCGGCTGGAACGTAATCCAGCTGCTGAACTGCCCGACACCAAAAACCTGTATGGTTACCGCTGGAACGATGTGCCGCCGGTCCAATTTCGCCACATGCAGCTTGAGCAAGGGGTGAACCGGCATTTTGTCGATGGCAAAGAGCGCATGACCGTTTATGGTGAAAAAGACGGACAGCATGTGCTGCTGGTGTTTGGTGAAAGCAACGTCAACAAGCTGGTCTGGCTGTTTGGCCTGGCACCGCTGATGGTCAGCCTGTTTGTGCTGTATAGCGTGCTGTGGTGGTGGAATCGCCGTGCGCGGCGCTATTTTTCCCCGATTACCCGCCTGGCCAATGCGCTGGAGCATATTGACTGGGAACACCAGAAAAATCAGGCTTCGCCGTTTCAGGACATCCGTACCGACTCCAATCTGGAAGCGGAATATCTCAAGCAGGCATTAGAAAAATATCATCAGGTGTTAAGCGAGTTTATTCAGCGTGAACGCGAGTTTACCGGTGATGTCAGCCATGAGCTGCGCACGCCACTGACCATTTTAAAGGGCAATGTGCAGCTGTGTCAGGCACGCTATGGCGACAACAAGTCCTTTACCCGCCTGCACAATACCATTGAAGACATGCAACTGCTGGTCGATACTTTGCTGGCTATCGCCCGCAATACCACCAATACTTTAAGTGCAGAACCGAGCATGCTGTCCCAGTTACTGGACAATCTGGTGCAGGATCTGGACAGCGTTAGCCATAACAAAGGCATGCAGATTGACCTGCAAAAAGACCTCGATGAGCAGCCGCGTAAACTTTATCCATCGATGACCAAAATGGTGTTTGGCAATATTCTGCGTAATGCGCTGAACTATTCGCAAGGCACAGAAATTGATGTGATTCTGCAAAAAAATAAAGTACTGATTGCCGATAATGGGGTCGGGATTCCTTTGCCGAATAATGCCAAAGTCCAGGAGCTGTCTGGACAGCAGCTGCAACTGGAAATCAAAGGACATGGCATTGGCCTGCAACTGGTACAGAAGCTGTGCAAGCAGTTGGGCTGGCGGGTGGAGCTGTTTGACCGGCAGTATTATCTTAGCACCCATCAGGATGTTGATCTGGCGATGACTACCGGACTGATTGTGGTGGTGTATTTAAACGAGGTTTCCGCTTGAAAAGCTTAAGCGTCTAAAGCGATTTTTAAACCGACACCAGATATAGTATGAATCAGCTTCTGCTCAAAAGGCTTGTCGACCATCTTACGCAGATTATAAATATGACTGCGTAAAGCATCACTTTCCGGTTCTTCATCGCCCCAGAGTTCCATCATGATTTCCTGTTTGGTCAGCACTTTAGGTGAATGGCGCATCAGCAGTTTAAGCAGTTTAAACTGAATTGGAGGCAGTTCAATGGTCTGACCAGCCCGGGTCAGTTGCTGTCTGGCCGGATCCAGGATCAGATCGTGAATTTGCAGACGGCTACTAGAGACTTCTCCCAGCGAACGCTTGATCAGGGCTTTGACCCGCACCACCAACTCGTTAAAGTCAAACGGCTTGACCAGGTAATCATCCGTGCCGGAATTGAAGCCTTTGAGCTTATCATCTAAGGTATCACGAGCAGTGAGCATCAGCACTGGCAAGTCCAGACCTTCTTCATGACGCAGCCATTCACACAGTTCATAACCGGAACCATCCGGCAGGTTAATGTCTAGAAGCAAGATATGATAGCGCTGCTGCTTGAGTAACTGACGCGCAGCATTCAAATTGCGGGCATGATCTACCACAAAACCATGTTCTTCCAGAAACTCGCATAAGGTAGAGGCCAGTTCGTAATGATCTTCGACCATGAGGATAAAATGTTTGGACATAGTCACGGATACTAATTTAATAATTGCTGTTTTAATTTAGCACTAAATGGCTGTGGACCAAGCCATTTATTAAAATATTGCTGGGCCAGCGGATGCTGCAGCTGCCCTAAATTTTTCCGGTTGAGGGATAAACTCAGGGTTTGCGTGGCATGGCTGTATTTCAAGCGGTACAGATCACCTGATCTGACCGGACGATACAAATCGCTGATCGGATTGAAAATAGCCTGGATGTTGGGGTCTTTGACATTACGCTTGAGCAGATGTATGGCTGCACGCTTAAATGCCCATTCGGGAATATTCTGGGTATAGGAAAAGTCCATCTGGATCGTCTGCTCTTTCCAGGACTGGCTACAGTTTTGGGCAAAATAACTGGCCATACCGACCTGTTTTTGGCCCACCATCAGCGGGCCATTGCCACATTGATTCAAGCTTTGCGCCTGCACCC
Source organism: Acinetobacter uliginosus (assembly GCF_044130295.1). Taxonomy (NCBI): domain Bacteria; kingdom Pseudomonadati; phylum Pseudomonadota; class Gammaproteobacteria; order Moraxellales; family Moraxellaceae; genus Acinetobacter; species Acinetobacter uliginosus. The sequence goes on from NZ_JBIQOC010000082.1 coordinate 19,616, forward strand.
ATGGACTGAAACTACATCCCATCAGTAACGCCGTGCTGATGGCTATTTTTTGAAAGGCAGTAGCCATGAATAGGCTCCTCCGACATAAGGTAGGGAACGGTACAGGCCATTGGCAGGGTCCCAGAAATCCTGCTGGAAAATAATCTTGTTGTCCCGGTTGATCTTGATTTCACTGATGCCAAAAGAGTCCATACTGCGGGTCGTGCCGAACATTTTAAAATCATAGGCCATATGCCAGTGCACATAGGCAGAGTCCTGATGATAAGAAGTATTTAACAGCTTGACACTGACCTTACTGACCCGTTTGTTCATGCCCTGAAAATGCTGGACTAGATTTTGCCGGGATGAAAACTGCGACAAGGTATCGTTAATAAACAGCGGATCAGCATACAGCGAGCCAGCTCGTTCTACAAAAGCCGGTGTGCCCAAAGTATTAAATGCTGAGGTAAAGCGGGTGCCAATATCCAGCGCTTTGGCCTCATCCAGGGCTACCCCCTGAACAGCGCTTCTGGATTTTGCATAATCATTCGAATAACTGGGAATACTTTGACATCCAGCCAAGGCTAGTAGAGGTAAGGACAAGGCCGCTGCCATTATTTTCTTAACATGTTTCATTATCACTGCCCGTCTTAAATTCATGTATTTACTCTAGATAAAGAGTCGTGAACAGAATGTGAAGAGCAAAGCTGTCCCTAGTGTTAGGATCGGGCGATTCTAACCTTTTCTTTTAAGAAAGACGGGCTTAAAAATCATTCATCATACCGCATGATGAAAGAGAGCCCAAAATGGCACTGTATGTCCTGCTATGGGCGGGCTAAGTCCATTTATTCAGCTCGGATTTATACTTTTTCACATCGCTCTTATCTTAAATTCAACTTAATAAAAGACCACAAATCAAGTAAAATAAAAGTTAGATCAATAGTTTATCTGGATGCTTGCCGAGATGAAGTTTTAAATGCTGTAAATGACCTGTTGTTCAACCTATTCAATACGCTTATTTGAGATACTCTTTTCTATGGATCAATTACATCACACTAAAAACTCTCAAAATGCAGCACTGATCGAGATCGATGAGGGCATTCGGCTACATATCACTTGGGCGCAAAAAGTATTTCAATATCTCGTTTTAAAAACACCTGCCGAGCCACAATTTTCCGCGAAAGAGAGTCATTTATCTTCATCGAGCGTAAGACCCCCACCGACAGTCAGGTGGGGGATATAAGCGAGTGGCGATAGCCATAAAAAATCAAATATCGCCTTTATTACAGTGCTTT
>NZ_JBIQOC010000083.1:0-20649 GCF_044130295.1 Acinetobacter uliginosus
CTGAGGCAGGTTGGACATTTGATTTCTAGAGTTATTCGCATTTCTCTATTTTATCAAAATTCAACCTGCTTTGTTTCAGCATACTTTTTGAAACACCACCAAATATTGTAAAAGAAGAGAAGCGAGACGCTTCTCTTCTTTTACTCGAGCATGATGCTTTTTTAAACCACAGAATCTCATCTGCTTTTACAGGGCTTTTATGTTATAAAGTTACATAAGTTCTAAATTTTTTATTTATCCAGTGGGTAGTCCTCTTATGACAAATAACTCTTCTCCTGAAAAATCATCTTGGGGTTGGAAAGCCGTCATTATTGTGTGTATTTTAGGTGCATTATTTATGGGCATCTTTTATCTTGCCGTGAGCAACGAACCAGACTATATGCCAAGTCAAAAGCGCAATCAGACGCATACTGCACACCAGCAGCAATCTTCGGCTTCCGAACCTACTGCGGCTGAAATGAATATGACAGAACAAGAACATGCCAATATGGCAGACCACAACGCATCTGCTGCCCATGGTCACTGATTATAGAAAATAAAAAAAGCGGGATGAGGTATCCCGCTTTTTTACACCTGCTTTAATGGCTATTGAATTACTGCAATTTTAAATACATATCAATATGCGCAATGCCACAATCCAGATATTGCACTCCTTCCACAGTAAAGCCCAGTCCTGTATAAAACTGCACGGCATGTACTTGAGAAGAGAGTTTCAGAAATTTGCGCTGCTCATGTTTGGCTTGCTGAATAATCTCCAGCATCAACAGCCTGCCAATTCCCTGTCCACGATAAGCCTTTAAAACCGCAACCCGTCCAATGCTGTTATTTTGTAGCAGACGCGCTGTTGCAACGGGCTGAGCTTGATCAAACACCACAAAGTGCCGAGAAATGGCATCTTGTGTATCCCATTCATCGGCAGCAGCAATGTTTTGTTCCTGAATAAAGACCTGCTCACGAATCAGTTTTGCATCATGTTGCAATTCATTCCAACTGCCTGTGCATATTATAAATGAGGTCATCAACCATCATCTTCCTAAAAATAAAAACATCTTTCAAACTGCTTTATTCATTTTGAATTAACACTTACAGCCTATATCCTGCTGATCCCACTGATCATTTAGCAACAGTTCCAGGGAATGTTTTTGAATGCCATACATCTGTTTTAAGGCCTGAATCTGCGCCAAAACCTGCTGATCCAGTTCGCTATAATCTTTGCGTTTGGTAGCCAGAATCATCTTGTTTTTACTGGTGTGTTCCAACGCCACAAATTCAAACACTTTGGTTTCATAGCCATAGGCTTTGAGCAGCAAGGCACGAATGGTATCGGTCAGCATTTCGGCCTGCTGTCCGGCATGAATGCCAAATTGCAGCATCGGTTTCAGCACTTCAGGGCTTTTCAGCTGTGGACGCAATTCTTTATGGCAACACGGCGCACACATAATCATTTGCGCATTTAAGCGAATCCCGGTATGAATGGCAAAATCGGTTGCCACATCGCAGGCATGCAGCGCAATCATCACATCCAGATGTTCAGGCTGATAGGTACGGACATCGCCCTGAAAAAAATCCAGTTGCTGAAAATCGGAACGCTGCGCAACATCCTGACAAAACTCCACCATTTTCGGATTGAGCTCCACGCCTGTAACAAAAGGCATCTGCCCATGTTTAGCCAGATAGTCGTATAAAGCAAAAGTCAGATAGCCTTTGCCTGAACCAAAATCAACCACATGCAGTGCATGATCGTGTTGGTTAATCTGATCCAAAGCACCCGAAAAAATTTCGACAAATTTATTAATCTGTTTCCATTTACGCGCCATGCTCGGAATAATCTGTGCTTTATGGTCAGTAATGCCCAGCGGCTGTAAAAAATAGCTGTCTTGATCGACATAGCGATGCTTGGTACGGTCATGGCCTTGCTGGGTCTCTGCAGGATTCACTATCGTAATCGCCTTTTTACTGCTGCTCAGCATGGCTTTCTTCTTGTTTTTTTTCAGTTGCAGTTCTTCACTCACGGTAAACAGATTGGCCTGTTTCGATTGCGCCAACAATGACTGCACCAAGGGCACGGCTTCAGCCAAAGGGTAATTTTTAGTGACATCTTGAGTCTTATAACGATACAGACAATTAAGCACAGGCTGGTTTTGCAGTGAAATGACTCTTAAGATCATTTTCTCCAGATGTTCCAGCTCACCCTTATACTGGCTAATAATCATTCGATCAAAACTATGTGTTTCAATGGCTTGCTGAAAAGCATCTAAGAATTTTTGTTCCTGAATAAAAGGAGAAGCCGCTTGAGACATACATATCACTCGAATAAATTAGGTCATCAGTTTAAAACTTCTTACTTTAAAGGTAAAATTGCATTACTATACAAGTGTATTTTTAATTATAGAAAATAAATAATGACGACTTCTCAACTGCAGGCTTATGATCCACATGAAGAAAAAATTAATGCGATCAGTCATGCACTTGGCGCATTATTAGCGCTTATTGCCAGTATTTTTATGCTGATCAAAGGCAGTGATTTACCGCTTGGGCAATTTGTCAGCTTGTGTGTGTACGCACTCAGTATGATTTTACTTTTTTCTGCTTCCAGCCTGTATCATTTTGCCGAATCACCGCAACGGCGTGGCTGGTACAAAAAACTGGACCATACTGCCATTTATTATCTGATTGCAGGAACCTATACCCCGTTCCTGTCCATCGCCCTGCCTACGGCTAAAGCGCATTATTTATTAATTGCCCTTTGGCTGATTGCGCTGATTGGCACATTATTCAAATTGGTTTTTATTCATCGGTTCCAGAAAATTTCACTCATCGCCTATTTGGTCATGGGATGGCTGGCCTTACTGGTCATGGATGATATGCAACGCTATTTAAGTGCCCAGGCGTTAACCTATTTGATCGTTGGTGGACTTGCGTACACTGTGGGTGCATTGTTTTATGCGCTAAAAAAGGTAAGATACACCCACGCTATCTGGCATATTTTTGTATTGATCGGTGCAGGATCACATTTTCTGTCTATCTATCTTTACGTGATTTAATCCTCTCATTCTTCATTTCAGTGACCCTGAGCGAGTTGAGTAGAGAAGATTCTTCGTTGTTTTTTTAAGAAATTACGCCTTTTTTAAAAAGATTACGCTTTTAAAACTAAGTTTTTTTTATTTTTAGTAAGTGTAAGGTCATCCATGGCGTCATCAGATTCTATTGCTGCTTCAGCAGAAGTTGCAACCAATTCAAAATTCCGCGTTCTTACTGCGAGCCTTGTCGGTACAACAATCGAGTTCTTCGATTTTTATATTTATGCAACAGCGGCAGTGATTATTTTTCCCCATCTGTTCTTTCCGGCAAGTACAGACCCAACCACAGCAACCATTCAGTCTTTGGCCACCTTTGCGATTGCCTTTATTGCGCGTCCGATTGGTGCTGCCCTGTTTGGACATTTGGGTGACCGGATTGGCCGTAAGGCAACTCTGGTCGCAGCCTTACTGACGATGGGTATTTCGACCGTCTGTATTGGCTTACTGCCCACTTATGCACAAGTGGGTCTTGCTGCACCCTTATTGCTTGCGCTTTGCCGTTTAGGTCAAGGACTGGGCTTGGGAGGTGAATGGAGTGGTGCTGTTCTTCTGGCCACTGAAAATGCGCCTGAAGGTAAACGTGCCTGGTACGGTATGTTCCCGCAACTTGGAGCACCGATCGGCTTTATCCTGGCGACAGGTTCTTTTATCACCCTTGGTGCATTCATGTCGGAACAGGAATTTATGCAATGGGGCTGGCGTATTCCGTTTATTTCAAGTGCTTTACTGGTGATTGTGGGTTTATGGATTCGTCTGAAACTGCATGAAACACCAGCGTTCCAAAAAGTATTGGATAAGCAAAAAGAAGTAAATATTCCGTTTAAAGAAGTGTTGACCAAACACTGGGGCATGCTGATTCTGGGTACTATCGCTGCCATCTGTACCTTTGTGGTGTTCTACTTAACCACAGTGTTCGCCTTAAACTGGGGAACCACCAAACTCGGTTACACACGTTCCGAATTTCTGCAACTGCAACTGGTTGCCACTTTATGCTTTGCGGCATTCATTCCACTTTCTGCCGTTTTTGCGGAAAAATTTGGTCGCAAAGCCACTTCAATTGGCGTATGTATTGTTTCAGCATTGTTTGGCCTGGTGTTCTCAAGCATGCTTGAATCTGGCAGCACTGTTGTCGTTTTCCTATTCTTATGTATTGGTCTGGCGATCATGGGCTTAACCTATGGCCCGATTGGTACGGTACTGTCTGAAATTTTTCCGACTTCAGTACGTTATACCGGTTCAGCATTAACCTTTAACCTCGCTGGTATTTTTGGCGCATCTTTTGCACCTTTAATTGCAACCAAGCTTGCAACGACTTATGGTTTATATGCTGTAGGTTATTATTTAACTGCAGCTTCTATCCTTTCACTGCTTGCCTTCCTGGCCATTCGTGAAACCAAACATGATGATGTAAACAACCAGGTTTAATGTCATCTAGACATAAAAAAACCAGCCTGATCACGCTGGTTTTTTTATGTTTCTCAGATCTGTTCATCACTGAGCATTTCTTGATATAGCTCTTCAAACACCGCTCGATCGCCACCGGCATTGTAATAACTCGGCACAATGTAAGTCACCAGCTGGCGATATCGCTCTGTGCCATATAAATGATCCAGCAAAGCTTCCACATTATTTTCATCAATCCCAAAGGCCGTGATCAGTTGCTGAAACTTTTGATAAAATGTGCGCGCAAATTCTTGCGTGTTCACTACATCCGCCTCTGCTTGCTGAAAATACGTTTCTAAGGCAATTAAACCGGCTTCAAGCTGTGCCGATTGAGGTTCTGTTAAAGCAAAAAACTGACCAACCTCTTCTAAAAAAGACATGCTCTTCTCCTATTTTGTTCTCATTGTTATAAAACAATCTTGTTTTACGGTATGTCAAAAATTGTTCCTAGAACCGATCTTCAAGATTTAAACCAATTCAATAATATCAATGGTCGGCGGTACGCGAAAACGAAAGGGCACACCGACCATTCCTGTACCTACCGTCACAAAGACATCGGCATTTTCATGCTGGTACAAACCCTTTTTATGTCCCAAGATGGAGACTTTTTTCATGATGTAGTTGGTCAGCCAAGGCAGTTCCACCTGCCCACCATGGGTATGCCCCGACAGCATAAGAGGACGGGTCGGCAATTGCGGCACCATATCCACCGTATCCGGGTTATGTGACAAAATCACCCAGGGTTTGTCTTGCGGCAAATCCGGCATGTAGCGCATATCGGTTTTTCCAGCCCATAAATCGCCCACGCCAAGCAATCTGAACTCATCAAATTCAATCATCTGTCCTTCAATATCAATCACATTATTGACTTTAAGTGCATGCCGCAACAGGTTTTGAATCGGTGGTCCCGGGTACTGCTCATCATGATTGCCATTCACCGAATACACCGGTGCATTGATGTCTTGCAAAATGGCCAGTTCATCGGCCAGCTTGTTTTCAGGTTCATAGGTCCAGTCCCCTGCCACCACCACCAGATCAGGATTCTGCCGATTAATTTTATCGACAATAATTTTCAATTGGCGTTCATGCCCGGAAAACAGACCAATATGCAAATCGGCAATCAAGGCAATTTTGACGGGGCTTTGCAGATTTTGCTCCGGATGGAGCTGATATTGCAAAGTTTTAACCATGACATGCTGAGGTTCGATAAAACGGGCATAAATCAGCACGCAGCTCAGCAAGAAAATAAACACCGCTTGGTGAATCGAGTAATAACCACTCCAACCAGCAAACAGGCTAAAGAAAAATAAAGGGAAAAGTAAATAAGATAAATAAAAGGCCAATAAATGTACAAAGGCCTTAAAGGGATGAATAGTTTCTGTCCGTGTCTGGCTTAACCAAGCCTGTGCGATACCCCACACCGCAAGCAGAGCGAAACAAATATAAAAATAAAAAGCAACTGCGTGCGAATCCCACATATTATCGTCTCTAATCATTACGATGATATTACATCATTCATCTATTCTGTTATTTATCTTTTCACAGCTCACAATTATACTCAAACCAATTTTTGGTATTGATTACACCCTATGACGCGATCTTCTCATCAGCTCACACACTTAAACAGTGGTCAATCCCCTAGCGCAGCTAGCTATAAAACCACCGTATTATTAAGTTGTAGTCTGCTGCTCGGGATTCCGGCATGTTCCACCCTTCCCAAACAAATACTACAGCCTGTTGAATATTCATTTGATACCAAAACCGAACAGACTTCACTGGCTAAAATCATTGTGCCCTTGAGGGAACAAAACCCAAACCTGACCGGTTATCATGTGCTGTACGACCCGCTTGAGGCATTGGCAGCACGTATCCATTTAATTGATAAAGCAGAAAAAACTTTAGATTTACAATACTACATTTGGGACAACGATAAAATTGGCGCGCTGGCCCTGCACTCCATCATTCAGGCAGCTGACCGAGGGGTAAAGGTCCGTTTATTAATGGATGACAACAATGCCAAAAAGATGGAAGGCATTTATCTTGCCCTCGACCAGCATCAGAATATTGATGTGCGTCTGTATAATCCTTACCGTTTTAGACATTATCGTGCCATGGACATGGTACTGGACTTAAAACGGATTAACCGCCGCATGCATAACAAAAGCTTTATTGCAGACAACCAGATTGCATTAATTGGCGGTCGCAATATGAGTAACCAGTATTATAACGTTAGTGACAATTATCAGTTTTCCGATGTCGACGTGATGCTGGTCGGCGCTGCATCGGATGAAATTATTCATTCCTTCGATGAATACTGGAATGATGATTATGCTTTTCCGGTCAAGCAAATTGTCAATCCCCGACATTATTCCTTGCGTTTTGACAGCCTGAAAAAACAGCTTGAGGAACACTCCCAAAACATTACCGTACAGAATTATCTCGATTTAGCCACCCGATCGCATGCTTTTGAAAACTGGCTGAATAACAGTATTCAATTTGACTGGGTCAAGGCAGAAGTCGTCAGTGATTCACCCAGTAAAATCCGGGCAAAAGCCAAAAAAGAACAACATCTGAATTTTCAGCTGATTAACCGTTTAGAAAAACCCGAACACAGCGTCGATATTATTTCAGCCTATTTTGTCCCGGAAAAAAAAGGCGAGAAAATGCTGAGTGATCTGGCGCAAAACAATATTAACGTCCGGGTACTGACCAATTCCTTTAAAGCCAATGACGTGGCTTTGGTTCATGCTTTCTATGGCAAATATCGCAAGGATTTACTTCAGAATAATGTCCAGCTTTACGAGTTTCTGTCTGTTCCGGAAAGCGAAAACCTGAATGCCCATACCCAGGAAATTGCAGAAAAAGCCAAAGTCAGCATCAAAGGTTTAAGCCGTTCCAGCCTGCATGCCAAACTGATGGCTATTGATGAAAAACAGGTGTTTATTGGCTCTTTTAATCTTGACCCACGTTCCGCCTATTTGAATACCGAAATTGGAGTATTGCTGGACAGCCCGAACCTGGCCAAAGCGGTCCACTCCACCATGGATCAAAACCTGTCTAAATATGCCTACAAACTGGTGTTAGATGCCAACAATAAAATCAACTGGCAAATTAAAGGTCATGATGGCAGCATTAAAACTTACCAAAAAGAACCCAAGATGAAATGGTGGCAAAAAGCCGGGGTTAAAATAATTTCATGGTTACCGGTTGAAGGTTTTATGTAAGCTGCAATGGTATTCACTAGTCATGCAAAGACTCAGGCGGCTTTTTCAGTGCTTTCTGCTGTAACTGTGCTAAACCGGCAATCATCTGGGTATGTACGGCTTCCGTTAAACTTTCAACATCATGTCCTTCCACGGCAATTGCCGGTAAAGCCATGAGATGAACCATCACCTTTGGCATTTCCAAAACGTTTTTAACATGGTCCGCAAAACTAATATCACCGATGAATGGTGCCACCGTATCCAGCTCTCCCTCTTGATTCACATAACAAATCAGACAAATTTGCACCGGACGATTTGCGTCAATGGCGGCACCTAAAATACGGCCATAGATTTTTTTAATTTTGCTGCCATCAGAAGTAGTGGCTTCTGGAAAAAATAATACCGGAATATCACGTTTTAAAAATGTGGTAATTTGCTCTTTAATTTTAATTGAATCACCCGAACCACGTTTAATAAATAATGTGCCACCGCCCTTGGCCAGTTTGCCAAATAAAGGCCATTTTTCAATTTCAGCTTTGGCCAAAAAGAATACCCGGGCACTTGAACCCAACACTGCAATATCCAGCCACGAAACATGGTTACTCACCCACAGTGCCGGCTCACGTGGAATTACTCCATGCACTTGAATCTCAAGGTTAAATACCTTGCATAATTCGCGGCAGAAATGCTGTACATAACGCGTATTATATGGATTGTTCGGATCTTTATATAAGCGATGACGAAAAACCAGATAAAATCCTTGAATAATTGCCGCTAAACCAGCCAACAACTTTTTGCTATATAAGAAAAATTTAGACAAGCCATTTAACGATGAACTTTCAGTTACGGAGGATTGGGTCATAGATGGATCACTAATTATTAGCTGCAGCGTTTAATCATTTATTTGCTGTCATTCTATACTGTTCATTTTGAACTTGCATTGATCATAAAAACCTAAATCAACCAATAAAACCAGTAAATCATTTATTTTTATCACCAATAAAGAGCTTGAATCATGTGCTGAAAATTAAAAACAAGGCTCAGATACATCTCTGTGATTTTCTGCTTTTCATCACTGCCTTCTAGAGGTTCCTGCTCATAAAAACACGCCCTGGACTGAATATCTTGTTACGATGCTTTGTTAAGTTTTTGCTATTTTTCCCTTTGCCTGTTCATTTTCAACTAAAATAAAATTTTAACGCAGTAGAGATCATCTTTAGTGGAATATTTTGAGCAACATCAGGGTGGTGAACGAACAATCTTAGTGAGTGTATCGGTACAGCTATTAGATGACCTTGATGCAGAAGAATTTCGTTTACTGGCAGAATCTGCCGGTGCTGAAATTTTAGACCATATTAACGCTCAACGTATTAAACCCGATCCCAAACTGTTTATCGGCTCTGGCAAGGCAGAAGAAATCGCTTCTCTTGTACAGGACCTTGAAGCTAATCTGGTCATTTTCGATCATTCACTGACACCCGCTCAAGCCCGTAATTTAGAAAAAATCATGCTCTGCCGTGTGGTGGACCGTACCGAACTGATTTTGGATATTTTTGCGCAACGTGCCCGGACCTATGAAGGTAAATTGCAAGTCGAACTGGCACAGTTACAGCACCTCTCCTCGCGCTTAGTGCGCAGCCGCAGTAATCTTGACAGTCAAAAAGGCGGGATTGGCTTGCGTGGCCCGGGTGAAACCTTGCTGGAAACAGACCGCCGTCTACTGCGTATCCGCATGGGGCAACTCAAAACCAAACTGGATAAAGTCCGCCAGACCCGCATGCAAGGTCGTGTTGCACGGCAAAAGGCTGCTGTTCCGACTGTCTCTTTAGTCGGTTATACCAATGCCGGTAAATCCACCTTGTTTAATATTTTGGCCAACAGCGATGTTTACGCGGCAGATCAGCTGTTTGCAACATTAGACCCTACACTGCGCCGCCTGGAATGGGATGGTATTGGACGTTTGGTGCTGGCAGATACCGTAGGTTTCGTGCGTAATCTCTCGCATTCCTTGGTCGAGTCCTTTAAGGCAACGTTGGAAGAAACGCTGGAAGCCACCTTACTGCTGCATGTGATTGATTCCAGCAGCCCGGATATGCTGGAACAGATTGAAGCGGTAGAATCGGTACTCAAGGAAATTGGTGCCAATGTCCCGGTACTGCGCGTCTATAACAAAATTGATGTCAGCGGTGAAGATGCCAAGATTGTTTATGCCAAACCGCATATGCCCGATCGGGTATATGTATCCGCACACTCAGGCCAGGGTTTAGACCTGCTACGTCAAGCGGTACAAGAATGTTTGATGGGCCAAATTCAAAGCTTTGAGCTGATGTTAAAGCCTGCCTATGGCAAATTGCGCACCCAACTCTATGCATTGAATGTCATTCAATCTGAAAATTATGATGATGTCGGTAATCTGCATTTGCATGTGATTATGGCACCGCAAAAGCTGGAACAGCTGATTAAACAGGCACATTTGCCTATAGATGAAATTCTGGGACACAAGGCTGCACAATTTAAACGGCCGCTTGAGGAATTTGAAATAAAAAGATAAATCGGTTAAAACGTGACAAGTGTAATTATAATTGTTGGTAAAAATGGACTGGATAAAAACAATCGACTGGCCAGCCTGGATTGGCACCGTGGCATTAATCATCTGCTTCCGTGAAGGAGCCGTATGGGTAACCACACAATTTCATCATCCTGAACTGGGTAATCTGGTGGGCTTGATCAGCCTATTGGTAACTTTATTTATTTGGAGAAGTTTCAAGAAATTACCCAGTCGCTTGGTCGATACCAATAACAAGATCATGAAAGAAAGTGCCTTTGCCTTTTTGCCAATTAGCGCAGGGTCCTTGATTATGCTAACTCAAATGGGCAAGGAAATGCCGGCTTTTCTACTGGTGATGTTTGTCAGCACCCTGATTCCTTTGTGGGTCTATGCAAAAATGTCCAAGCGCTGGTTATAGGGAAATTATATGTTTACAGTACTCTCCGGTTTTTTCATCACCCTGATCGCCTATCTGGTCGCAAAACCGATCAATAAACGCCTGCCGCAAATTCCGGTCATTGTGATTGGCATGTTTTTGATTATTGGCCTGTTGTTGTCATTCGGGATTCGTTATGAATCTTATATGGCACAGGTCAATCCGCTTTTTAATCGTCTTTTGGGCTATGTCACCGTTGCATTGGCCATTCCTCTCGCGGCCATGCGTTATGATGATCTGCCGCTGAAAGCCATGCTCGGAATTCTGGTGTTTGCCAGTATCAGTGCGGTCGCGCTACCGATGGGACTTGCCTATTTACTGCATATGACCGATTCCAGCATTATGGCTTTTGCTACACGTGCCGTGACCACACCGATCGCCATTAATATTGCCACCCTGTTACATGCACCTATGAGTATGGTCATTCTTATTGTGATTTTATCCGGTGTGATTGGAGCAGCCTTTTCTCCCTTGATCCTGCGCCATATCAATGATGAACGCGCTTCGGGTCTGGCATTGGGCTTGGCTGCGCATGCCATTGGAACAGCACAGGCATGGCAAAGAGGCAGTGTGGCAGGACGCTATGCTGCATTTGGCATGGCAGTGAATGCTGTATTTACTGCCATATGGCTGCCTACTTTTATACTTTATTTACAAAAAATGTGACCAAACAGTCATTTACATTGATAATGATTGTTGCTTGTCAAAAATACTCCTAGTATCAGGAGTACTGTCAGTGGAATGAAGGAACATTCAAAATGGTCAAGATGAAACTTACTATTGCATTAATCTGCTCAACTTTAGCGAGTTTTGCTCTAGCTCAAGACCTTACAGGAACGTGGAAAAATATTGATGATAAAACCGGTTCATCAAAAGCCATTCTTGAAATTCGCCAGGAAAATAATGGCACTTATACCGCACAAGTGGTCAAAGTCACTCCGCGTCCTGGCTATACTCCCAAGAAATTTGCGTCAAATGCCCGGCACCTTATACCAATCAGCCCATTCTAGGCATGGATGTCTTGAAAGGTTTAAAACATATAGAAGGACCCAACTATGCGAATGGTAAAATTATCGATCCGCTATCTGGTCATATCTACAGCATGAAAGCGAAATTAAGTCCAAATGGTAAACGCTTAACCCTGCGTGGTTATGTTGGGGTTTCAGCATTAGGCCGCAGTCAGACCTGGATTAGAAATGACTAAATATGACAAAAAGCCACACTATGTGGCTTTTTTCTTCACTGATATTTAAATAATTCACACTATATTTCATTTTTATGAAGCAGTGGGTTGACTAATTTTTAAACGATAACTATATCTTTATATAAATTAAAAAAAATATTTTCCACACTCACAGGAATTGATATGAAGAAAAATCTATTATTTGCTGCTTTTGCCAGTTTAGTTTGTAGTGGGAACGTATTGGCAAATGATCTTAGCGGAACATGGAAAACCATTGACGATAAAACAGGCTCATCAAAAGCCATTCTAGAAATGCGCCAAGAAAGCAATGGAACTTATACGGCAAAAATTGTAAAAGTCACTCCTCGTCCAGGTTATACCCCGAAAGAGACCTGTGTAAATTGTCCAGCACCTTATACAGACAAACCTATCTTAGGATTAGATGTTTTAACGGGATTAAAATCTATCGGTGATAATCAGTTTGTAAATGCCAAAGTTCTGGATCCACTGAACGGTAAAATCTATAGCGGCAAAGCAAAATTAAGTCCGAATGGTAAACGTCTCACTCTACGCGGTTATGTCGGTGTATCCGCACTCGGTCGTAGCCAGACCTGGATTAAACAAGATTAAATGATACACATGGTCGTGTACTAGACTCTTTAACAGGAAAAATAATAACTTAAAAGGATGACTTACACTGAATGCTAAACGTTTTATATTATGTGGATAAGTAGGAACTATGGGTCTGGGTCGAACTCAAATCTGGATTAGAAACGACTAAATATGACAAAAAGCTGTACTATCTGGCTTTATTATTCGATGATTTTTAAATAATTCACATTATTCTTCATTTTCATGAACCACTATATTGACTATTTTATAAACGATCCTAATATAGTTTTTAAATTAAAAAAATTATTCACCACAACCGCAGGAATATATATGAAAAAAAATATCTTACTTGCTGCTCTTGCCATTTTAGTTTTTAGTGGGAATGTATTGGCACAAGATCTATCAGGTACTTGGCAACAAATTGATGATAAAACCGGTTCACCCAAAGCAATTATCGAAATCAGTAAAGATGCAAACGATATTTATACCGGTAAGATCGTCAAAGTAACCCCTCGTCCAGGTTATATACCGCAAAAGACATGCAACAAATGCCCTGCACCCTATACCAATCAACCTATTTTAGGTATGGATGTACTCACCGGATTAAAGCATGTGGAAGGTACAAATAACTATGAAAAAGGCCGGGTCATCGATCCTTTAGCAGGTAAAATTTATGATGCCAAAGTTCGACTGAATGCGAGCGGAAAACGTCTCACTTTACGTGGCTACATCGGTATTTCAGCATTGGGTCGCAGTCAGACCTGGTTACGGGTCGATTAATTCAAATCCCTGTTTTTAATTAAAAAGCCACAATATCGTGGCTTTTTATCCAAATCAGCTTAAAACTGTTTGCTTGACTCTAGAGTATATTGACTAATTACTTTATCTATCTAATATATCCGTTAATTAGAAAATGAAAGATTAAGTGAGAGTCTTATATGCAAAAGAATCTATTGCTGGCTGCTTTTGCTGCTGCACTTTTCAGTGGAAATGTTTTCGCAGAAGACATTTCTGGAACATGGCAACAAATTGATGATAAGACCGGTGCTGCGAAAGCGATTATTAAAATTAATAAAGAAAACAATAATACATTTACCGGGAAAATTATTAAAGTTACTCCTCGCCCAGGTTATACCCCACGAGAGACATGTAATAATTGCCCAGCACCCTATACCAATCAGCCAATTTTAGGTATGGAAATTCTGAAGGGCTTAAAACATGTATCTGGAACCAATAACTACGAAAAAGGCCGTGTTATAGATCCTCTAGCAGGTAAAGTTTATGACGCCAAAATCAGACTGAATGCAACAGGCAAGCGTTTAACATTAAGAGCCTATATGGGTATTTCCACCTTGGGGCGCAGCCAGACCTGGATCAGACTTGACTAAGCAAGTTTAAATATAAAAAAGCCACATGATGTGGCTTTTTTATTATGGCTTAGCTTGAGGATGACATCACCGGATTATCGACTTTAAACAATTGTTGATCTTCTAATCGATAAGCAATCAGTTGATTTCCCCAAACACACCCCCCATCCACATTCTGAATCTGGGGCGTAATGGTTTTCCCTTGTAATCCAGCCCAGTGTCCAAAGATAATTTGATGGGTTTTAGCCGCTTTGGACTCAAAGTCAAACCATGGCTGAAAGCCTTCAGGCATAGGATCATCCAGAGAATCTTTAAAACTGAATTCCATTTGTCCTTCTGCATTGGTTAAACGCATACGGGTCAAGTAGTTAGTAATGCAACGTAAACGGGCATGACCCTGCAAATCATCCGACCAACAATTTGGCTCTTTGCCATACATGTTAGCCAAAAAAGCATCGACCACGTCAAAGTCATCATGACCAATTACTGCCTCAACTTCCTTAGCTAAAACCACTGTTTGTTCCGCCGTCCAATTCAGCGGGATCCCTGCATGGGTCAAAACCGTATGTTCATTCGGAAATAAACATAAAGGCTGTTTACGCAGCCATTCGATCAAGTCATCACTTTCCAAAGCATGAATGACATCATCAATATTGTCTTTGGGATTAATCTCTTTAGTCCCACGTGCCACAGCCAATAAATTAAGGTCATGATTACCTAAAACCGTTGCAGCAACCCCCTTATCAACCAGCTTTTTGATAAAGCGTAAAGCCCCAATCGAATTTTCACCACGTGCAACCAAGTCACCCGCAAACCAAAGAAAATCTTGATCTGCATCAAACTGAATCGTTTTAAGTAATATTTTCAAAGCTTCAAAACAGCCCTGAATATCACCAATCACATAATTGTATCGAATATTCGAAGCTGCCATTTAATCCACCATTTGATCTGCTAATGCTACAAATTGAGCCAGCGTTAAAGTCTCGGGGCGCGCCATCGGATCGACACCTGCTTTCTCAAATCCCTCTTCAACCAGCATACCTTTCAAACTGTTACGCAGCGTTTTACGACGCTGGGTAAAGACATGGGACACCAGACGGGCCAAGGCTTTTTCATTCTTGGCCACAATCGGTTTAACAGCATAAGGCTCCAGACGAAAGACGGCAGAAGTGACTTTTGGTGGTGGATTAAATGATCCCGGTGGCACTTCAAACAGGAAAGTCGGTTTGCAGTAATACTGGATCATCACCGACAAACGGCCATATTCTTTGGTATTGGGTGATGCAGTAATACGGTCAACCACTTCTTTTTGCAGCATGAAGTGCATATCTTTAACTTTGTCACCAAATTCCAGGAGATGGAATAACAATGGCGTTGAAATGTTGTATGGCAGGTTACCAACCACACGTAGCGGACGGCCTTCTTGGAACAACTCTGTGAAGTCGTATTTCAATGCATCTGTTTCAACAATCGTTAAACGCTCAGGATGCGGTACACGACCTGGCAAACCTGCTGCCAAGTCACGGTCAAGCTCAACCACAGTTAAGGCATCACACTCCCCAATTAAAGGTGAGGTTAAAGCTGCAAGACCCGGGCCAATTTCAACAATGTTATCGCCCGAACGCGGGTTCACCGAACGTACAATTTTCGCAATGACACGTTGGTCATGTAAGAAGTTTTGCCCAAAACGCTTACGCGTATGATGCCCTTCGTGTTTGGGGTTTAAGGCATTAATCTGATACATAAACATTTCCAACGTGTAATAAAGACAAGATCACTGAAGCGCAAGTTCGAGCGCCAAATCCACAGCCACATACAAGCTCGAGCTTTTTGCCAGACCTGTACCTGCAAGGGAGAGTGCTGTGCCATGATCGACAGAAGTTCGGATAAACGGTAAGCCCAAAGTAATATTGATGGCTTCACCAAAACCCTGTGATTTTAACACAGGTAAGCCCTGATCGTGATACATCGCCAATACGGCATCGGCATCTTTTAAATTGTCCGGGGTAAATAGCGTATCGGCAGGCAAACTCAGGCTCATATTGATCCCTTGCGCACGATAAGTTTCCAGCACAGGATTAATCACCTCAATTTCTTCCATCCCCAAATAACCATCTTCCCCAGCATGCGGATTTAAACCACACACCAAAATATGCGGATGATCAATCCTGAATTTGGTTTTTAAATCGTGGATTAAGATATCAATCACCTGATGCAGGCGCTCAGGCGTAATCGCATCAGGCACATCACGTAAAGCCAGATGCGTAGTCACCAGTGCCACCCTTAAAGTCTTGGTGGCCAGCATCATCACCACCCGATCGACACCCGCAAATTCCTGATAATACTCAGTATGACCACTAAAATGGATACCCGCTTCATTGATAATGGATTTCTGTACGGGCGCGGTGGCTACACCGACACTTTTGCCTGTCATGGCGTAATCTGCAGAACGACGTAATTGTTCCAGCACATATGCTGCATTTTGGGCATTCAGTTGCCCCAAAACCACTTCTGTATTTAAGGGCACATGTTCGACATAAAGCTGCCCTTGAGCTGAAGATTCTAATTGTCCTTGATATTCAATTAGTTCAATCTCTTTCTTTAATAATTTGGCACGTTGCTTTAATAAATGAATATCGGCTAGTACCACAATCGGACGTTCATCAACACGATCCGCTAAACTTAAACAAATATCTGGACCAATACCAGCAGGTTCACCACTCGTAACATATAAAGGAATCATAATTTATCCAAGAAGCTCAATATTCAACATTATAACGCGAATGCTAAACAAGAAAGCTGAAGCTGAGCAAAACCACATATAGATCAACTAGTTTAATCAACAAAACAACTGGTAATTAGCAATACATCGATATTTTTTACTTTAATAGATTTCTTTCATAAGTCGTTTTAATGACTATAAGTTGTTCATAATACGAAAATAAAAAATTGATTTTTTTAGCAAGTATTCGATTCATGAGTGTGGCATGGATGCCACCACGTTTCCCATCACGACAAGGAAGTCGTGTATGGGGAACAAAAGGTTTTTGTCTACTTTTGACCTTTCAAAAGTAGAGAGATTGCCTACGCAAAGGCATCAAAATGAAATCCATCAGATGATGGCCGTGCTGATTTTAAAAATCAGATTGAACATATTTAAATTTATGAAAGGTGTCTAATATTTCAATAAAAACAAAATTTTAAATTTTCATCATCGCTTATCTAAAATACTGAATGGTACAGGTTCTCAATTCGATAAAATCGTATCTATTGCTTTTAAGCAAAACATGCAAAATTCACAGTTGCAGAACTAAAAGCCAATATTTTTATCTTCATTTACCGCCCCCCGTTTTAGATTTCCCAACACTTCCATTTTCATCCTTGTTCTTTTAAAATATAGCGCTTGAAATTTTATATTTTCATTGTGGTTCTACTGACTTTCAGGTAGAATTCGGTCTCCTTTTGTTTGGACAGATTCCACCGTCCAAACCAACTATAATAGGTAGTGGTTTAATGAAAACTCTCAGCGCTAAGCCAGCTGAAGTTCAACACGACTGGTACGTTGTTGATGCTTCTGGCAAAACTTTAGGTCGTCTTGCGACTGAAATCGCTCGTCGTTTACGCGGTAAGCATAAAACTTCTTATACTCCTCACGTTGACACTGGCGATTACATCGTTGTGATCAATGCTGAACAAGTTCAAGTGACTGGTAAAAAATCACTTGATAAGAAATATTATCGCCATACTGGTTTCCCTGGTGGTATTCGTGAAACTAATTTCGAGAAATTAGTTGCTCACAAACCAGAAGAAATTTTCCAACGCGCTGTAAAAGGCATGTTGCCAAAAGGTCCTCTTGGTTATGCAATGATCAAAAAAATGAAAGTGTACGCTGGTACTGAGCATCCACATACTGCTCAACAGCCACAAGTTTTGGACATCTAAGGGATACAGCACATGGCTACTAACTATGGTACAGGTCGCCGTAAGACCGCAACTGCACGTGTTTTCCTATCAGCTGGTACTGGTAAACTCGTAATCAACAACCGTACTCTTGAACAGTACTTCGGTCGCGAAACTGCTCGTATGGTTGTTCGTCAACCTTTAGAGCTTCTAGAAGCTACTGAAAAATATGACCTTTACATCACTGTTGCTGGTGGTGGTATTGGTGGTCAAGCTGGCGCTATCCGTCACGGTATTACTCGTGCATTGATCGCTGCTGACGAAACTTTAAAACCTGCTCTTCGTCAAGCTGGTTTCGTTACTCGTGATGCTCGTGAAGTTGAACGTAAGAAACTTGGTTTACGTAAAGCTCGTAAACGTCCTCAATTCTCTAAACGTTAATTCGTTTACCGAATCGGACAAAAAACCCTGGATTATCCAGGGTTTTTTTATGGGACTTAAATTTTAATCCGGATAAATATTTCATCTTACTGTTCATGCACATCCTTACCCCACACGCCTTCATGGCACCAGAAAGATTTGGTGAGATAATAATTCGCAAGACCAATCAAAATAAACAGTAAGATTATCGCCAGTTTGATCAGCATCTTGTTTTCCTCCAGTTATTTTTTCTTATCATCTTTCTATCTTAACCCCAATTGCGCTTTTATGCTTCGTGCTTTTTAGCTTGAATTTTAGTATCCTATTCCATTCATTTATCACTGTTTCGGATTATGTCAATCGAAAATGCACATCTACAAGGAATTACGCTTTACAGTCATGCGGATGATTTTCGCTCCCACTGGATACGCTATGTACTTGCAGAGAAGCAAATCAAATATAATCTAATTATTGTAGATGAAGACGATGAGGATCTGGCCAGTCTCAATCCCTATAATCAACTCCCCATGCTGATTGAAAATGATTTAAAATTATTTAATTCCAGCATTATTTCTGAATATCTAGACGATCGCTACCGTCAGAACAAACTCTATGCCGATGCACCAATGCCACGAGCAGAGCAACGTCAATATATCTGGCGTTTTGAACAGGACTGGTTAAAACTGGCAGATATCATGCTGCGACATCCAGATACCCTGAATGAACAAGAGAAAGCGAAAGCTCAAAAGCAACTTAGAGATACACTTATTTCACTCACGCCATTATTTCAGCATTTCCCCTATTTTATGTCTGAAAATTTTACAATTTTAGATTGTATGCTGGCACCTATTTTTATACGGTTAAAGGCGATGGGTATCGAATTGCCTAAACAGCATTGCCGTCCTATTCACTTATATTGTCAACGAATTTTTAGTCGACCTGCATTCATCAAATCTTTAACCATGCAGGAAAAAAACCGCTACAGCGAATTTTTAGTAAATTAATCGAGCAAAATCATGTCTGATCAAGAATTGAATCTCACCCCTACCCGACCTTATTTAGCACGCGCTATCTATGAATGGATTTGTGACAATAACCTGACCCCATATTTATTGGTTGATGCGACTCAGCCCAACACCATGGTACCGGAACAATTCATTCAAGATGGCCAGATCGTTTTAAATATCGTTCCTCATGCAGTGCATAAACTACATATGAGCAATGATGCAATCACCTTCTCTGCGCGTTTTGGTGGCGTTTCACGTGACATCTATGTACCCTTAAATGCAGTATTGGGGATTTATGCACGCGAGAATGGACAAGGTTTGTTCTTTGATCCAAATGAATATGAAGGTATCCAAATTACTGAAGATACTTTAAAATCAACCACAACATCAGAAGAAACTGAACAACCTAAGAAAAAACCAAGCCTACGGTTATTAGATTAAAATAATATGGAGCAAGTGAATGGCTTTTGATTTAGTACAATATTTTGCTGAGCAGATTAACAATCAAAAGCCTCAGCTTCTCGAACACTATTCTAGAGAAGATCGAAAAACATATCTGTTAGAAATTAATACACTGGTATTAGGTAAACTCATTTCACTTTGGCGAACTGACGATAAAAAAGTTTATCAGGAGATTTCTTCACCCGATGATCTGTTTATTCAAGAGGTTGCGCGACACCTTACAACATCTTCAAAAAATCAGTCCACCCTGCCTAAAAATGAATTAGAATCAACAGTAACTGAAATATTAAAATTACAACTGGCAGAATTAAAACAGCTTAATGACATTGGAAACCTGAATATCAGAGGTTTACGTGAACTGATTTTAGGACAGATTGAACACTTATCTGGGCAGGCTTCTGATTGGGTTTGGTCAACAAATGATCTAACAGAATTAAAAGGCTCTAAACCAATTGAGCAAGAAGAGATATCATTAGACTTAACAATGAAGGAGTTTAGTCAAATGGTTCACCAGAATATCCAGCAGCATGATGATGTTGAAGAAGTTTCAGTTGTAAGCACCCCAACCTGGGCAAAGATTGTTGAGCCTGTCGTTGCAATCGCAATTCTTTGGGTACTGACCTCTGCAGCATGTAATATTTTTGCTTAAAATTTGCAAAAATTCCGATCTTAAAACCAGCAAATGCTGGTTTTTTTATTACTTATATTTTCCCTGCCAAAAAAAGCCCCTGCAAATGCAGGGGCTTTTTAAGGAATAATGAGCTGGCGATGACTTACTCTCACATGGGTAATCCCACACTACCATCAGCGCTAAGAGGTTTCACTTCTAAGTTCGGGAAGGGATCAGGTGGTTCACTCTTGCTATGGTCGCCAGCACAACTGTTTATGACTTTGCGTTTGGTCTTATCTTTTCAGTGCCGTTGCTTGGTCAAATGAGTTATTAACAGGTTATATCTGAGTTTGATATTTTGTTCTTTAGCGTTCACTA
>NZ_JBIQOC010000084.1:0-19977 GCF_044130295.1 Acinetobacter uliginosus
CTGATTATTTGTAGTCATAAATTTAAGTCCCCACTTGTTTCTAAGTGGGGACTAAATTAAGGCTTATAGGATGAATTCAGAAGGTGTGTTCAGCGGACGCTTACGATCATTCTCAATGAAGAGTTTCAGAAATCATGCTTATCGCCATTTTGTATAAATGCTCTCATTTCAATAATTTCAAAGCATTTTTTTTTATTAAAATACCATCACAGTCAACTCTTTAGAGATTTACCCTGTTACCAGAGGATGGGGTATCTCATCAGAGCATATCGATTGGCACGGCATACTTTTTTTGCCTTGATGAAAGATTGTCAGATCAGTTATTTATGGATCGATTCGACTACGCTACCTGTATGCAAAAATCAGCGTATTCAACGGCATAAATCTCTAGCAGCGATTGCAACACGCGATAAAAGCTCAATGGGCTGGTTCTTTGGCTATAAGCTGCATTTAATCATGAGTCAGTCAGGCGAGCTTGTCAGTACAGCTTTATCGAATGGGCATACAGCAGATATTAAAATGGTTGAACGGTTGGTAGAAGGATTAAAAGCAAAGCTCTATGCTGATCGTGGCTATATCAGTCAGGAATTGAAGAGCAGATTAAAGTCACAACGTACTGATTTAATTACCTATCACTGAAAAAATATGAAATCTGTACCACTCTCAATATCAGATGAATATCACCTAAAACAACGAAATAAAATAGAGACTTTATTCAGTCTGTTAAAAGGGAATGTCATTTGGTGACGAGTAAAGCGAGAAGCATTGAAGGCTACTTAGTTGGAATTTATGCCTCTTTATGTGCTTAACAATTATGCCACCAAAACAAGCCAACCATTCGAGTAAGGAAATGATTGGCTTAAGCAGGATTTTGAGTATGAATAAAAAAGATTTAATCATTGTCTTTTGAGGCTTTATAATCATAAGTATAGCCATAGCCATAGCCATAGCCATAAGCGCCCGAGCCACGTTGAATATCATTTAGAATAAAGCCATTGACCTTAACATTGACTTGTTCAAAACGATTGACAGTTAATTCCAGTTGTTTGATCTGTGATTTTGCATATCGTACGATGACTAAATTCACACCCGCATATTGTGAAATGATAATACTATCTGTTACTGCCAGTACAGGTGGGGTGTCGATAATAACATGATCATAACGGGGTGAAATTTGCTCTAGCAGTTCCGAGAATTTTGCCGAACTTAAAAGCTCTGAAGGATTCACCGGACTTTTGCCACGAGTAATCACATCCAGATGGGGAACATCAGTAGATTTAACAATACCTTCAAGTGCTTGTTGACCATTTAAATATTCAGCCAAACCGGATTGGTTGTCCTGATTAAAATATCTGTGTAAATAACCACGACGCATATCCCCATCAATAATTAATACCCGCTTATTACTTTGCGCCAAAATTGTCGCCAAGTTTGCAGAAATAAAAGATTTACCTACTTCAGGGGAAGGACCAGCAATCATGATGATATTGTTTTTGGCTTTACTTAATGCAAAGTGAATGGCGGTACGCATACTGCGTAAGCTTTCAATCGCAATATCATCGCTATTTTTAATGGCTAAGATAGGAATGTGCTTTTTCTTTTTCAGAAGCTTAATCCGACTTTCTTGAATCGGTGAACGTGGAACAGTGGCATAGACCGGCAAATCCAGTTCATTTTCAATTTGATCAGCATCTTTAATCCCTGAGCGCATCATATTGCGTAATAAAGCCAGTAAGGTTCCCAAGAAACCACCCAGGAATATGGCCAAAATTAAAATTTGCAGTTTCTTTGGTTTAATAGGTTCAATTGGCAATACAGCTGTATCTACAACCCGGACATTGCCAATTTCACCAGCTTTGGCAATACGCAATTGCTGGTATGAGTTAAGCAGGGCCTTATAAAGCTGCTGTTTGACTTCAACTTCACGGTAAAGCTGTAAATAGCGGCGTTGCAAGTCTGGCAACTGTTTTAAGGTGCCATTCAGCTCGGCAATTTTCTTATTGATTGCGCCCAGTTGAGCATTCATTTGCTGCATCACCGGATGTTCATTGGTGTATTTTGCAGAAGCTTCCGCCAGTTTTTGTTCTAATTCAATACGAGTTGTTTCTAACTCTATATTTTGCGTTAGATATAGCTCGGACTCTTTTGTAATATCTACAGTATTATATTGTTGACGAAATCTATTAAATTCTAGTTCTGCCACATCTAATTGTTGGCGAAGTTTAGGTAATTGTTCATCTAAGAATTTTAGGGTTTGAGCTGTTTCTGCAGAGCGACGTTCAATATTTTGCTGATTATAGGTAACTAAAATGGCATTCAATATCTGTGTAATATGCTGTTTATCTGAACCTTGATAATTAAGTCCCAGTACACCAGTCATTTTCCCTTTTTCCATCACCGAGTAATTGCTAAGAATCAATTTCACCGCAGCAGGTAAGGATTGTTTCTGAATCAGATAAGGTACATCCAACCGGTCTTGAGTAAAAATGGCAACTTTCCAGCGCCCATATTCAGACTGTAACTCACTGGTTTGATTGAGAGGGGCAGAGAATATTACTTGATTTGTTTTTTCATCAGTAATTGTGTATTTATTTTGATAAAAATTCAGTAATAAATTTTTATCTTTAAAATAATCAGGTACTTCAAAATGTTGAATATCAAATTTTTTTTGGTTGTCTTTAAATATAACTGACTTTTCAGTATATTTTGTAGAATATTCATGTTTTGCTAAAAGTCTATTCCAGATAGTATCTTCCGTGCCTGACACTTGAATATTTAAATTTAAATGATCAATGACGGTGCCTAATATTAAACGGGATTTTAAAATTTCAATTTCAGGCTGTGCAGGGGAGTTTTGGTCTAGGACTTTTGATAGTTCTTCTCCTAGTAGAGCTGTAGATGTACCTCGTTTTTGCTCAATTTGAACGAGAGCATCCACTGAATAGGTATCCGGAGTCATTCTTAAATATAACAGTGCACAAACCAGACTTAAAATGATGCAGAGTGCGATAAGTTTCCATTGAGCAATGAGTGAAAAGAATAGTGCTTTTAAATCAATGGTATCTTCAGTATTGGTATTTTGGCTCATAATTTTGCTATCAAAAAGTTAAATATGTTGTGTCCAGTCGCTAATACAAGCTTGTATTAACTGACAGGTTTTATCAAAGACCAATTGCTCATGCTGGAAGGGGTCAGGAACGTTTCTGCCTTGCCAATGTCCTAAGCGGAAAGTTTTTCCTTTCGCAAAAGGCCATGTTTGCTCTACATGCTTTTGCTGATTTTGACTCATTACTAAAATCAGATCGGCCTTTTTAATCAGGTCCGTATTCAACTTTTTGGCACTATGAGCACTCATATCAATACCCAAACGCTGCATACAAAGTGTAGCCTTTTGATCTGCAGGATGGCCGGTTAAACCGGAAATCCCGGCAGACTCGATATAAAGCCGCGGATACTGCTGTTTTAATAAATACTCAGCCATTGGACTACGACAGATATTGCCTACGCAAACAACAAGAATATTCTGAATATTCATATTAATTGCCTAAACTATTAGCCGTATTAATCAGACTAGAAAAAGGAATAACCTGATTAACCACACGTTGCCAACGAGCAAGTCCAGAAGCATCGACATATACAATATCATTACTGCGCATTTTGAACTGATTGGCTAAGCCAAAGTCAGCTATACTAGTCAAGTCCATATGATACACTTCGGTATGTGCGCTATTAGGTTGACTACGTACCACATAAATTTTACTGCGACTAGCTGATAGAGGATTTAAACCTAAACTTTCACCTAACACATCACTTAGGCTCATGCCTTGTTCACGCATAGAAACAGCTCGGTTATTTCCAGACTCTCCCATTACATAAACTTTTTGATTTTCACGGGCATTTACATATAAGGTATCATTTGGTTGAATTATTAAGTTATGTAGAGAATAACCTGCTTTTTCTAATTCTAAAGTATTAAGATAATAACTTTGACCATCTCTTACTAATATTAAGGAAGTTTTATCCCCTGTTTCAGAGTTAATACCTCCGGCCATACCTATAGCCGCATAAAGACTAAGAGGTTGGTCACTTAAAAAGAATCGACCACTCTGTTGTACATTTCCTTGTACTGAAAAATACTTACCTTGATATGCTAATACTCTTATTATTA
Organism: Acinetobacter uliginosus; assembly: GCF_044130295.1. Lineage (NCBI taxonomy): Bacteria > Pseudomonadati > Pseudomonadota > Gammaproteobacteria > Moraxellales > Moraxellaceae > Acinetobacter > Acinetobacter uliginosus. The sequence goes on from NZ_JBIQOC010000084.1 coordinate 4,169, forward strand.
CATCAGGAGTTCTTAAATATCGTGACAGTTGATTACGTAATTCAGTATTCACTTGAGAAAGAGACTTTCCAGCCACTTTATAGCGCCCAATAATTGGGAACTGAATATAACCATTTTGATCTATTTGATAACCGTTCGCTTGTGCTGATTGATTATTACTTATATTTGATGTCTGAGGGGTTATTTCTGGATAAGCCCATAAATAAATGGATAGTATATCTCCAGGACTCAACTTATAATTTTTGGTGGAATTATTAAATAAATGTGCATAATTTTGATGAATGTTGATTTCAGCAGGTTGTGCTGCGAATAACGATTCTTGAGTGAGTTGAATCACATTGACTTGTGTGCCTAAATCAGTTTGATAAACTCCTTCCTTTGGCAAATCATAAGTTTGTAAACCGGAAGTGATCGCACAGCCTGATATGAAGCAACTTACAATCAATAAAGCAGTATATTGAATTATTCTCACTCTAAACCCTATTGTAAAAATTATTAGAAAATTTACTTATGCTATTCTACCTTTCTAATTACAAAAAAAAAATAATAAATTGTAATCTATTTAAGGTGAATAAATAGATGATATATACTCATACGAATCTGAATGTTGGCTTTAACTTTAAAGAGATAGGAGAATTTCTTCTTATTCAGAAAATTGAGTATTTTTTTATTGATTTATATATAAAATTAGTAATAAAAAATCCTTAATTTTTCTGGTATAGTTCTAGTCGTTTTTCATTTACTTACACTCTTAGATTATATAAATAAGCAAGGCTCAAAAATGCTAACTTTGTCAGAACTCAAGATTGCCGTGATTGGTTTAGGCTATGTCGGCTTACCTTTAGCGGTAGAATTTGGAAAAAAAGTGCCTGTAGTGGGTTTTGATATCTACCAAAAACGAATTGATGAACTCAAAAATGGCCAAGATCATACTTTCGAAGTTTCCCAAGAAGAATTAAAACAAGCTAATCAACTGAGTTATTCTGCAAATTTTGAAGATTTAAAGAGCTGTAATTTTTTTATTGTCACTGTGCCTACACCCATTGACAATGTTAACCGTCCTGATTTGACCCCATTACAAAAAGCCAGTGAAACTATTGGCAAAGTGCTAAAAGCTGGGGATGTTGTGGTTTATGAATCGACTGTATACCCAGGTGCTACTGAAGAAATCTGTATTCCAGTTTTAGAGAAAGTATCAGGCCTTAAATTTAATGAAGATTTCTTTGCTGGCTATAGCCCTGAACGAATTAATCCGGGTGATAAAATAAATACCCTAACTAAAATTAAAAAAATCACCAGTGGCAGTACGCCGATCGTTGCTGACTTGGTAGATGCTGTTTATAACAGCATTATTACAGCAGGTACACATAAAGCTGCAAGTATTAAAGTAGCAGAGGCTGCAAAAGTCATTGAAAATACGCAACGTGATTTGAATATTGCCTTGGTAAATGAGTTGTCAGTAATTTTCGAGCGTCTTGGAATTGATACTATAGATGTTTTAGAGGCAGCTGGCAGTAAATGGAACTTCTTGCCTTTCCGTCCCGGTTTGGTTGGGGGACATTGTATTGGGGTGGATCCATATTATTTAACCCATAAGGCGGAAGAAGTTGGTTACAACCCACAAGTGATTTTGGCTGGTCGTCGTATTAATGACAATATGGCACGTTATGTGGCACGTGCGACAATTAAAAGAATGGTCAAAAATAATATTGATGTGACTCAAGCAACTGTTGGTATTTTAGGGATCACTTTTAAAGAAAACTGTCCAGATATTCGTAATAGTAAAATTGTAGATGTGATTAAAGAGTTTGAACAATGGGGAATAAAAGTATCTGTGTGTGACCCTTGGGCAGATACTGAAGAAGTTAAGCATGAATACGGTATTGAGCTGGTACAGGTAGATGCTGAACATCCTGTAGATAGTTTAATTGTTGCTGTTGGACATCATCAATTTCGCGCTTTAAGTCCTGAGCAATTACGTGCCTTTGTAAAAACTGAACAACCTGTCTTGGCAGATGTAAAAAGTCTGTTTAATCAAGATGACATGACTGCTCAAGGCTTTACAGTTTTCCGTCTTTAATTTAGAAATTTAAAAGAAGTTATTTATCATGAAAAAATTTGCCCTTATTGGTGCTGCGGGATATATCGCTCCACGTCATTTAAAAGCGATTAAGGAAACCGGGAATACTTTATCGGCTGCAATGGATGTAAATGATTCTGTGGGTATTATGGATAGTCATTTTCCAGAAGCAGAGTTTTTTACCGAATTTGAAGAATTTGAAGCATATGTGGAAGATCAAAAATTAAAAGGTGAAAAGCTGGATTATGTTGCGATATGTTCACCAAACTATTTACACGCGCCGCATATGAAATATGCATTAAAAAACGGCATTGAAGTGATTTGTGAAAAGCCGTTAGTTTTAAACTCTGAAGATTTAAATATGCTAGCAGAGTACGAAAAACAATATGGTGCAAAAGTAAACTCTATTCTTCAATTGCGTTTGCATCCCTCTATTATTGCATTACGTGACAAGGTACAAGCAGCACCAACAGATAAAGTCTTTGATGTTGATTTAACGTATCTGACTTCACGTGGTAAGTGGTACTTAAAATCTTGGAAAGGCGTAGACAAAAAATCGGGTGGTGTAGCAACTAATATTGGTGTTCACTTCTACGACATGTTGCATTTTATTTTTGGCAAAATTGTAAAAAATGAAGTGCATTTTCGTGATGAAAAAACAGCATCAGGTTATCTGGAATATGAACGTGCCCGTGTACGTTGGTTCTTGTCGATTGATGCCAAGAACTTACCAGAAAATGCGGTACAAGGTGAAAAATTAACCTACCGTAGTATTACCATTGAAAATGAAGAACTTGAATTTTCAGGTGGTTTTACAGACTTACATACGCAAAGTTACCAGCGTATTTTGGAAGGTAAAGGCTATGGTGTGGAAGAAAACCGTGCTGCAATTGAAACGGTTGAAGTGATTCGTGTTGCTCCAGTTGTTGAAAATCCAAGTAACCCACACCCTTTATTAGCAAAGGTGAAAAACTAATGAAAATTACAAATGATGTGGTTTTACAAGCGACTCACCAGCTTTTTCAAAATATGTTTAATTATGATGATGTGGGGTTATTAGTTACTACCTCAGAAAATAACTTGTTATCATTCATTGAGGATCAAAAGTATGTGCCTCAATTAAATAGTAATAATAGTATAAAAGGTATTTTTTGTACTCAAGAAATTGCTTCAAGTGGTTTAATTCGAGCAGATATTGATTTAATAGTAGTTGATGAGCCAAAGTGGTTTTTTTTCTCTATTGTTGATTACTTGGCGAAAAACCAGGAAAGACAGACAACAATTATTGACTCTAGTAGTGAAATAAGCTCCCAAGCGTATATTAGCCCTGTAGGAGTTAAAATTGGTAAGAATTGCCAAATTGATCCAAATGTAACAATTCTCTCTGATGTAACTATTGGAGATAATGTCATTATTCGTGCTGGTAGTGTACTTGGTACTGATGGATTTGAGCATAAAAAGACTACTCGTGGAATTTTATCTGTAGCACATAATGGTGAAGTTATTATTCATGATAATGTTGAGATTGGTGCGAATAGTCATGTAGCAAAAGGATTTTCATATCGACCAACAATAATTGGTGAAAGTACCAAATTAGATGCCTTTATTCATTATGCGCACGGTGTGCAGTGTGGAAAAGAATGTTTAATTGTTGCTCATGCGATGATCGGAGGAAATGTAGATATTGGTAATAATGTTTGGATTGGCCCTTCTTCAGTGATTACGAACCGTATTGTATTGGAAGACAATTGTTTTATTACTTTGGGGGCAGTTGTAACTCGTGGCGTAAAACAGGGTGAAACTGTGACGGGTAACTTTGCTATACCACATCAAAAGTTTTTAAAGAACTTTAAAAGGTCTCTTAGCAATGATTGAATTTATTGATTTAAAAGCACAGCAGTCACGTATTAAAGCTGAAATTGATGCAGGTATTCAAAATGTATTGGCGCATGGTCAGTATATTCTTGGTCCTGAAGTTAAAGAGCTTGAAGAAAAACTGGCAGCCTATGTCGGTGCAAAATACTGTATTACCTGTGCTAATGGTACTGATGCTTTACAAATTGCACAAATGGCATTTGGTATTGGTCCAGGCGATGAAGTCATTACTCCTGGATTCACTTATATTGCGACTGCTGAAACAGTTGCTATATTGGGTGCAACACCTATTTATGTAGATGTGAACCCAAAAACCTACAACTTAGATGTAGAAAAACTAGAAGCAGCTATTACACCACGCACTAAAGCCATTATTCCAGTAAGTCTGTATGGACAATGTGCTGATTTTGATGCGATTAATGCAATTGCGGCTAAATATAATATTCCCGTGATTGAAGATGCTGCGCAAAGTTTTGGTGCGACTTATAAAGGGCGTAAAAGCTGTAATTTAAGTACCGTGGCATGCACTAGCTTTTTCCCAAGTAAGCCTTTGGGTTGTTATGGTGATGGTGGTGCTATTTTTACTAACAATGAAGAGTTAGCGAAAGTGATTCGTCAGATTGCACGTCATGGGCAAGACAGACGTTATCACCACATTCGTGTTGGGGTGAATAGTCGTTTAGATACGTTGCAAGCGGCTATTTTGTTACCCAAACTGGCAATTTTGGACGATGAAATGCAGGCACGTCAGCGTGTAGCGGATACTTATACTAAGCTTTTCAATGAAGCAGGTATTTTAACAACTCCGTTTATTGAAATGCATAACCAAAGTGCATGGGCGCAATATACGATTCAAGTAGATAATCGTAGCGAAGTACAAGAGAAGTTGAAATCTCAGGGTATTCCGACTGCGGTGCATTATCCAATTCCCTTAAATAAACAGCCTGCTGTAGCAGATGATAATGCAGTGTTATCTGTAGGTGATTTGGTCGCTGAACGTGTAATGAGTTTGCCGATGCATCCTTATTTGACTGTTGAAGCGCAAGAGAAAATTGTAAGCTCATTTGGAGCTCTACATGACTAATAATGAAGAATTACGTGTTTTATTAGTAAGTGATATGGGGAAAGTTGGTGGAACAGAAATAGCAACTTATATCACAGCCAAAGAACTGAAATCATATGTTCAAGATGTTTATGTCTTGGGTAAGAAAGGCCCTTTATCTGAATCGATTAATCAATTAGATATTAAACAGTTTGATGTAATATCTCATACGAAAAATCCAATAAAAATATTGCAATACATATTAAAAGTTATTTATGTGGTAAATAAATACCATGTTAATGTGATACATGCACAAATGGCTAGGCCTATACCTATGTTATGGGTGGCTAAATTTTTTTCAAAAAATAAAAATCTAAAAATATTCTGGACCTCTCGAGGGTTAAATCACTCAACTTATAAATATGTTGTACCTTTATTTAATAGAATGGATATTAGAGGGTTGGGTAATTGTAAATTAGAACAAAAAAAATTAATTCGATATGGATTTGAACCGCTACATACATCTTATGTTTATAATGCTTATCGATTAAATCCGGATACTGCACCTAAAGAAAAATTGTCTAAAAATTTTATTACAGTTGGCACATTATCGGCTTTAAGAGCGGATAGGTGTGTGGATTTATTTTTAGAAATAGCTAAATATATAAATGAGTCCAAAGAATTTCCGCAAAATATTCAGTTTATTATTGGTGGTGATGGACCGCATAGAAAAGAATTGGAATGTTTAGCTGAGAATATGAATATTCAACATAAAATCAGCTTTATGGGCAATATTGTGGATGTTGAAGATTTCATGCAAAAGGTAGATGTTTTTGTTAGCCCTATTGTTGTAGATGGTGATTCTGGTGCAGGGGTATCTAATGCAATTGTAGAAGCAATGCTAACAAAAACTCCAGTATGTGCCTATGCTGCTTCAGCTATTGGTGAAATTGTCATTAACAATCAAACGGGTTGTTTGGTTGAGCCGAGAAATACCGAAGCTATGGCAAAAGCAATCTTACAAACGATTGAGAATAAACAGCAAACTGAAATATATGTAGAAAATGCTTATAATTTGATTATAAAGGAATGTGACCCTCAAAATTATGCAAAAAAATTAATTTCTTTATACGAGGAATTATAAATGCATGTTTTGATTTTACCATCTTGGTATCCATTAAATAACGAAGACTTAAATGGCTGTTTTTTCAGAGAGCAGGTACATGCCCTGTCAAGAGCTGGGATACAAGTTGGTGTTGTTGCTCCGCAGTTTAGGTCTTTGAGACAGGGTGTTAAGGCAATTACAGGAAGTTATGCAACAGAAATCTGGATGGATAATAATATTCCAACCTATTTTAAACATGGTGTATTTTGTTTTCCTAAAGTGCCATATTTAGATCTACATAGATGGGTAAAAGCAGGTCTAAAGCTTTTTGAAAGATATATTAAAGAGCAAGGGAAGCCTGATGTTATCCATGTACATAGTTTATTATTGGCAGGACCGTTGGCCCTTGAAATACATAAAAAGTATAATATACCTTATTGCGTGACAGAGCATAGTTCTACATTCGCACGAAAACTGATTTCTGATTGGCAGTGGGGCTATCTTACGCAAGCAGCTAACTCTTCAAATTTTTGTTTTGCTGTTAGTCAAGCATTGGCAAGTTTATTGGAGAAAAAACTTTTAAATACTGAATGGAAAGTTTTACCAAACTTATTAGATAATCAGTTTTCTAAAAGCAGTTCACTATTCAAAAAAAAATACCAATTTTGTGCCGTAGCAAGACTGCACCCTAATAAAGGTTTTGATATTTTACTTAAAGCTTTTTCTATAGTGTATAAGGAAAAACCTGAAGTTAAATTAATATTAGGTGGTGATGGTCCCGAAAGAGAAAATTTACAAAAATTAGCTCAAACCCTAAATATTGAAGAAGCTGTCACATTTGCAGGAGCATTGCCTAGAGAGAACGTGCGACTACTTATGGCAGAAAGTATATGTTTTCTCCTTTCTAGTCATGTAGAAACATTTGGTGTTGTTGTGATTGAGGCATTATCACAGGGTACACCTGTCGTTGCTACTAAATGTGGTGGGCCAGAATCCATTATAGTTTCTGGAGATGGAATATTAGTTGAAGTTGCGGATGCGAATGCTTTAGCTCAAGCTATGAAAGAAGTAGGGGAAAATCCTGAATTATACGATTCCGACTCCATTCGACAAAGATGCTTAGAGCGTTTTTCAGAAAAAGCTTTTATTTCAAGAGTAAAAGAAATATATAAGCACTGTATTGCAGAGAGTATCAATGCTTAAACTAGTTTCAACAACTTTTTTTAGACAGATATTTGCAGGTCTTTGTCAAATTTTAACTTTGATTATAATTGCTCGTACTTTAAATGTAGGGGGAATGGGACAGTATACATTAGCAATTCTAATACCATCTTTATTATCTCAAGTTCTAAGTTTTGGCTTGCAAAGTGCTAATATTTTTAGTATTGGTAGAAACAAGGTAAAAGAAGCAGAGGTATTGTATGTGAACTTATTAAGTTTACTGATAATATCAATAATAGGCACAATAGGTTGTTGTATTTTTTTATCTTTTTATGCTAACTGGGCCTTTCCTCAAATACCGGTAGATTTATTATATCTAGCAACATTATCATTAACTCCCTTAACGTTTACTACAGTATTGCCTTCAATATTACAAGCAACTCAAAAGTTTAATATTTTTAATATTATTTGTATTCTACAACCTGTGCTTATGCTTCTAGTTACCTTGGGTGTAATAATATTTTATTCCGATATTTTAAGTATGCTTTATGCTTATACTCTCGCTAATTTTATTACATTTTTTATTATTATAATTGTTTTATTGAAAAATATTGAGATTAGAACCTACTCATTAATAAAATTTTATAAGGAATTTATGGGTTATAGTGTTAAATCTCATCTAAGCAATATTGTAACTTTATTGAACTATCGTTCTTCTTTGTTTATATTAGGTTTTTTCACTTCACCCGCTTTGGTTGGTATATACACTGTAGGCTTACAATTGGTAGAGAAATTATGGTTACCATCACAGGCTGTGAGTACTATATTTTTACCTAAAATAACTCATAATTTAAATGAAGAAAATTCTAAAGATTTGGCAAAATCGACTATAGATATTGCAAGAATAACTCTGTTTTTTACGTTTTTATTAGGTTTTATTTTTTCATTACTGTTGCCTATTCTGATAAATTTATTTTTTGGTGTTGAATATATTCAGTCTATAGTAGTGGCATTATTATTACTCCCAGGTATATTGGCTTGGACCCCGTCTAGGATTTTAGCTAATGACTTAGCAGCTCGGGGGTTGGCAAATATTAATTTGCATAATGCTTGTTGGGTATTGCTAATTAATGTGATTTTAAGTCTGTTTTTAATTCCTTATTTGGGTGTTAAGGGAGCAGCTATAGCTACCTCAATAGCTTATTTTTCTGATTTTTTATTACGTGCATATGCATTTAATAAAGTAACTGGTGTGAAAGTTATTAGAAACCTAATACCTCAATCAACTGATTTGCAAGTTATTAAAAATTCAATTAAAGGATTGAGAAATGCTAATTAAAAAACATATTTTGATAGTTGCACCTTATATTACATTTCCAAATGAACCTGGAGCCAATCGTTTTATCGCTGTTGCTAAAAAATTGAGTCAAAAATATAGTGTAACTCTTGTCACGAGTAAATTTTGTCATATTTTAAAGTCTATTCGTGCTCAAAATCCAAACATGCAAGATTTTAAAGTTATTTTGATTGATGAACCCGGTTATCAAAAAAATGTATCTTTTAAAAGATTGTTAAGTCATCATATTTTCTGTAAAAAATTTGAACAATTTCTGGCCTCATATAATCAACCTATTGATCTGGTATATTCAGCTTATCCGCTAATAAAAACTAATTATATTTTAGGGAGATATAAAAAAAAATATGGATATAAATTAATTATTGATGTACAGGATATATGGCCAGAAGCAATATCAGGACCAATTCCTATATTCTCAAATGTTATAGTTCAAAAAATATTATCTCCTATTACTAGATATGCAAATACCACCTATAGTTTGGCTGATGGTTTGGTCGCAGTTTCAAATACATATTTAAAAAGAAGTGATGTCAAAAATCTTGATGATAATTTAAAAAAAGTCGTCTATATTGGTGCAGATAATTTACATTTTGAAAACTATTATAAAGAGCAGAAAGTACAGAAAATTATTGCAACATATATAGGAACAATGGCTGGTAGTTATGACCTTGATACTGTAGTTAAAGCTGCTGCTTTATGTCATGAATATATAGATATACAATTTATAGGCACAGGACCACATGAGAAAAATCTAGTGGATTTAAATAGAGAATGTGGGGGGTATGTAAAGTTTTTGGGCATTAAATCTTATAAAGAGGCAATGAAACTTTTGGTTAGCTCAGATATTGCTATTAATCCAATTAAAGAATCTGCTCAACAATCTATTACTAATAAACTATCAGATTATTTTTGCTGTGGGTTACCTATTATAAGCTGCCAGCAATCTGAAGAAGTTAAGGAATTGCTAGCTTTGGGCGGTGGAGTGCAATATTGTGCAAATAATGCTGCAGATTTAGCTAAACAGTTAATTAGGTTATCACAAGATCGTGAAACTCTAGAGAAAATGTCATTAGTAAATCAAAATATTGCAAAAGAAAGATTTCTAAGAAGTATTTCTTATAATGAAATTTCTCATTTAGTTGATAAACTTATTTTTAGTGATAAATAGATGAAAATAACTCAACATCAATTATATGGTTTATTACTTTATGTTAGTTCTAGCCTAATTTTAGTAGGACCATCTTTATCCACAAAATTAGGTATCCCTAGACTTGACACTGCACTTATGCCTTTATTCCTTGTGCTAAGTTTAGTTGGCATTTTTTTTAATAAATTATCTAAAGATGCTTTTATTATTTTAGCATTTTCACTTATCATGTGTTTATTTTCATTTAACTCTTTAATACTTAATTTTAATATTGAAAATTTATTAGATTATTCTTTTTTTTATTTCTTTATTTCTTTATTTCTTTATGGAATTATATATTTTGAAGATAATTGTTTGATAAAAATTAGACAGTTTTTAGTTTTTTTATCTTCGATTATTTTAATAGGTTTTTTTTTAGAATTGATCTTTAAAGTTCAATTAGTTATCGGCAATGAAGAGTTGGAAGTATCGGAAGGTGCTTTTAAGGGGGTTTTCTTTAATACTAACGATCAAGCTGTAATTTCGACATGTTTTAGTGCATTAATTACTTTCTTTTTTATTCTAAATGAACATAATAAAAAAATTAAAGCTTTAGGTTATTTTTTAGTACTATTATTGGGAGTTGTAGTTTTTATTAGTGCCTCACGTGCCGCTATTGTAGGATATACTACCATTCTATTTTTAGTATTATTCTTGAATTCAAAATCTTATATTAAGGTTTTATATTCTATTTTAGGTATAGTATTTTCTAGTTTTCTCTTTAATCCTAATTTTTTAAAACCAATTTTTAATTTCTTAGTTAATTTTAATTGGCTAGAGCGTTCTGTAGTAAGGCTTGAATTAGCAATATTTGCCTTGGATGAAGATAATTCAGTCACTTATAGAACTGAAATTTATAAAAAATTTTTTGAAAATTTTAAAATTTTATGGGTTGGATATGGTCCACGAAATTATCAAGAATACTTTAATTTAAATCCTTTAAGTTATTCATTGGGTTATAAAAATCCCCATAGTTTTTTTATAGAAATGTATTTGGCATTTGGTCTTTTTTCTTTTATTACTTCATTAGGCTTGATATTTTGCTCTTTATGGATAATTTTAAAAAATAAATTTTTAACGTTAAATCAAAAAATATTTTTTATCTTCAGTGTAATTTTGTTTTGTTGGCTGGTATGGATTCCATCATCTATACTTAGACTGCCATTTATATGGTGTCTGATACTTTTTATAGTCATTTATTCTATACATTATAAACGTAGTCACCTAAATATTTCGAGTTCAAAATGCTAAAACGTCTCCTCGATATTATTATCGCTTCAATAGCACTTATTCTGCTTTCTCCACTTTATGCTTTTGTTGCTTACAAAGTGAAAAAAAATCTGGGCTCTCCGGTCTTGTTTCGCCAGGTGCGTCCCGGTTTACATGGCAAGCCCTTTGAAATGATCAAGTTCCGCACCATGAAAGATGCTGTGGACGAGCAGGGGAACCCATTGCCGGACAGTGAACGTCTAACGCCTTTTGGTCAAATGCTACGTTCTACCAGTCTGGATGAAATGCCAGAATTGTGGAATGTGATTAAGGGTGATATGAGTATAGTGGGTCCGCGTCCCTTACTGATGGAATACTTACCTCTCTATAACCAGGAACAAGCTAAGCGTCATAATGTACGCCCTGGTATGACCGGACACGCGCAAGTGAATGGTCGTAATGCTATAAGCTGGGAAGAAAAGTTCAAGCTGGATACCTGGTATGTCGAAAATCAGTCCACATGGCTCGACTTTAAAATCATGCTGAAAACTGTGCAAAAAGTAATTGCAAAAGATGATATTAGTGCAGAAGGTGAGGCGACAATGACACGTTTTACAGGAACACAAAACAAGGATGAAACATGATGACAGCTTTATATATTGGTGTTTATGGCGCAAGTGGTTTTGGTAAAGAGGTCATGCCTCTAGTTCGCCAGCAATTTCCGACTTTAGCCAAAGATAGCTTTGTTTTTATTGATGATGGACAAGCCGGCAATAGTTTAAATGACTATGCCGTTTTAAGTTATCAGGATTTTCTTGCTAAACCGAATACTCATAAGGCTGTAACGATTGCTATAGCAAATAGTCAAGTTCGTGAAAAACTGGTCCAGCGTTTAAATGAAGACCACATTCAGCATTTAGATATTCATGCAGGTAATACAGTTATTCTAGATGAAGTGAGTATCGGTGAAGGAAGCTTACTTTGTCCTTTCACCTGTCTGACGTCAAATATTAAAATTGGAAAATTCTTTCATGCCAATATTTATAGTTACGTAGCGCATGATTGCATTATTGGCGATTATGTTACCTTTGCTCCCGGGGTAAAATGCAACGGCAATATCCATATTGAAGACCATGCCTATATTGGGACAGGTGCTGTGATCAAACAGGGGACACCAGACCAACCTTTAATTATTGGTCAAGGTGCAGTTGTGGGCATGGGGGCAGTGGTCACCAAAAGCGTACCGCCTGGCGTGACAGTAGTCGGCAATCCGGCACGAATTTTAGAGAAAAAATAAGTTTTTGAATTTTAAAAAATCAGGAAACATCATGTTAAATACTGCATTTGAACCATGGCCAAGTTTTACCCAAGAAGAAGCGGATGCTGTTTCCCAGGTTTTATTGTCCAATAAAGTAAACTATTGGACAGGGCAAGAGTGCCGTGAGTTTGAAAAAGAATTTTCCCAGTTTGCAGAAACCAAATATGCAGTGGCTTTGGCCAATGGAACGGTAGCACTCGATGTGGCTTTAAAGGCACTGGGTATTGGTGCAGGGGATGACGTGATTGTAACCTCTCGCACCTTCTTGGCTTCGGCTAGTTCCATTGTCACGGCTGGGGCAAATCCTATTTTTGCCGATGTCGAGCTGGACTCCCAAAATATTTCCCGTCGTACCATTGAAGCAGTATTGACCCCGAATACCAAAGCCATCATCTGTGTACATCTGGCAGGCTGGATGTGTGATATGGATCAGATCATACAGTTGGCTGAAGAGAAAGGCCTGTATGTGATCGAAGACTGTGCACAGGCGCATGGGGCAAGATACAAAGGCAAATCTGCCGGTTCAATCGGTCATGTCGCGGCCTGGTCCTTCTGTCAGGATAAGATTATGACCACAGGTGGTGAAGGTGGCATGGTCACCACCAATGACGAAACCCTGTGGAAAAAAATGTGGTCCTATAAAGATCATGGTAAGAACTTTGACAGTATCTATAACAAGCAGCATCCACCAGGTTTCCGCTGGCTGCATGACTCCTTTGGCACCAACTGGCGCATGATGGAAATGCAGGGTGTGATCGGCCGTATCCAGCTGAAAAAAATGCCGGAATGGACTGCAAAACGGCTTGCCAATATGCAGAAAATTTATACCGCATTTGCAGACAGCCCATATTTTACTGTCCATCGCCCATCCGATGACTATGTACATGCTGCTTATAAATGTTATGTGCAAGTCAATATCGATGCTTTGCCTGAAGGTTGGTCACGTGACCGGATCATGCAGGAAATCAATGCACTGAATGTGCCTTGTTTTAGTGGTTCTTGTTCAGAAGTCTATTTGGAACATGCGTTTGATGGCACGCCATGGCGTCCGGCACAGCGCCTGCAAAATGCGCAGAAACTCGGTGAAACCAGCCTAATGTTTTTAGTGCATCCAACTTTAAGTCAAGAAAATATGGATAAGACTGTAGCGAGCATTCAGCAAGTGATTAAGCAAATTTAAATATTTTATGAACCAAGGAGAGTAAAATATATACTCTCCGTATTATGTTAAATATTCATTAAATGCTAGGAATTAAGCTGTCATGAACGATGATCCAAGCTAGCCTGGCTAAATTATAGAATTGAAAAAAGAAGCTTTTACCGTGAAATCACTGATTGTTCCATTTGCCACTGCGCCAAGACATGTAAAACAAGGCTTTCTTATCGCTTTAGATTTTGTGATCTTTCCTGTACTTATTTGGCTTTGCTATGCTATTCGTAAGTTTGATTTGGGTACAGAAGTTGTTCCTAACTTGGCTTTTGGTACTTTATGGGTCAGTTTTTTAGCGGTTCTGGCTTTATCACTTTGTGGTGTTTATCGCTTTATTGTTCGTACCTTTAATGAAGCTTTTATTATAAAGCTTGCCATAGCGACTGTGCTAACTGTCATGGGGCTATATGCAATGGCATATTTTACCCCGGCATTTATCCCTACATCTATTCCAATGATGTTTGGTTTTTTGATGTTTAGTTGGATATGGGTAAGTCGTGGCATTATTCGTACTGTAGTGAAGTCTTATTTACAATCGGATATTCCACGTAAACGTGTGGCTATTTATGGTGCTGGTAATGCAGGGCAACAGGTTGCTGCTACACTTTATCGTTCTGATGAACATTTTCCAGTATTTTTTATTGATGATGATATTTCTTTATCAGGTCAAATGATTGGAGGATTAAAAGTTTATCCGCCTGCACATGCTTTAAATTTATTTGCCAAACAACATGTAGATGAAATACTCATAGCTTTGCCTTCAGTTAATCGCATCCGTAAAAATGAAATTGTCAAACTTCTTCAACCTGCGCATCTTAAAATTACTGAAATTCCCGGTTTAACTAAATTAGTTGATGGCGAAATTCGTATTTCAGATATTCAAGAGATTGATATTATTGATTTATTGGGGCGTGATCCCGTTCCACCAATTCAGGAATTATTGGCTAAAAATATTCAAAGTAAAGTGGTCATGGTGACGGGTGCGGGCGGCTCTATTGGTTCAGAATTGTGCCGACAAATTATTAAAAATCAGCCTAAGAAACTGGTGATTTACGAACTGACTGAATTTGCTTTATATAGTATTGATAAAGAATTGAACTTAAATACCCATATTGAAATTATTCCCATTTTGGGTACGGTGCTGGATCAAGCCAAACTGGAACGCATCATTGAGCAATATGGCATTCAAACCGTTTATCATGCTGCTGCTTATAAACATGTGCCTTTGGTAGAATGTAACCCGATTGCGGGTTTAAAAAACAATGCGATTGGTACAGCATTTAGCTTAAATGCTGCAGTGAAAAAAGGGGTGGAAACTTTTGTACTGATTTCAACCGACAAAGCCGTGCGCCCTACCAACGTGATGGGTGCATCAAAACGTATGGCAGAGTTGTATTGCCAGGCTATGGCAGAAGCACAAGACCGGACTCAAATCAGTATTGTACGTTTTGGAAATGTGCTGGGTTCTTCTGGCTCAGTCGTACCATTATTTAAGCAACAAATTGCTAAAGGTGGTCCAATTACCGTGACTCATCCGGAAGTCACTCGTTACTTTATGACCATTCCAGAAGCTTCACAGCTGGTGATCCAGGCTGGTGCATTGGGTAAAGGCGGTGATGTGTTTTTGCTCGATATGGGCGAACCGGTTCGTATTCAAGATCTTGCACGGCAAATGATTTCTTTAAGTGGATTAACAGTTCGTGAAACAGGTTCACAAAAGGGCGATATTGAAATTCAATATTCCGGTTTGCGGCCAGGTGAAAAGCTCTATGAAGAATTACTGATCGATCAAGAAAACACCGAAATTACTCAGCATAGCCGTATTCTTAGATCTTTTGAAAAGCATTATGCACTGGATGAACTGCTTCCTGTGTTTGATCGCCTGAATACTTTAACGGCGATCCCGGAAGATATTGATTGGGCTTTACAGCGTCTGGAACAGTATGTCGATGGTTATCAACGTGGTAAAGAGATAAAAGTAAATTAGGGGGTATTTACTTGGATACATCCCAATCTATCCGATAAGCCTTAATTTGGTCCCCATTTGAAAATAATTGGGGACTTAGTTCATGGCCATAAATACCGTAAGCGTCCGCTGAATCCCATGCCTATTTTTTAATTTTGGTCGGATTTCCAGCGGTGTGGCAGTAATTCTTCTATTTGGGTCACTTTATGCGTCGGCAGCCTTTTCAGCACATCACTTAAATAGGCATACGGATCCAGTCCATTCAGCTTTGCTGACTGGATTAAAGTCATGATATTGGCA
>NZ_JBIQOC010000085.1:0-19942 GCF_044130295.1 Acinetobacter uliginosus
AAAAGCTGCCGACACACAAAGTGACCCAAATTGAAGAATTGCTGCCGCACTGCTGGAAACCTGAATCGAATTAAAAATTGGTATGGGATTCAGCGGACGCTTACACTGCTTCTACCAATCTCTCATTAATTTTGAAAGGAACAGATTCACTGATCAGTTCTTGGACTGATTATTCACCAGACCAAGTTCGCAAAATTAAAAGCTATCTACTTTATAGCTTAGATAATGCTGATGTTCGTACTGATTTATGGAAGAAACTGGCTCATCTTATAGGACATTCTTCTATTGAAATGACGGTAAATCATTATTTACATTTTGGACCATTATTGGTGGTTGATGCGCTGTGTATAGAAGAAAGTAAAATATCAGCAAAAATAGTCAGAGCTTTATTGCCCGTTAAATTATTTAATAAACAGTTCAATACATCACAAGTGAAAGAAAAAATTACTCTAAAAAGTATTGTAGAAAAACTGAAGTCAAGCTCGAGAATAATTCAAGAAATGATATATCCAAATCGTTTTATTAGTTATGTCGCAGAGCAAGAGGTTATCGAAGAAGATCAAGACATTATGGTGAGACGTCAGCTCATGGCTAGCTTCAATCATATTGTGAACGTTCTATCAGGTAGAGATATCGATGCTTTAATCAGGACAATAGGGAATGATTTAGCTGTAAAACTCTATGCAAATCGTCACTTTCAACATAAGAAAGTTCAGGAACCAGAAAGTGATTTAGATCGACTATTAAAATATATATACAAAAATCAGATAGCTAATTTATTAGTTGTTGAAAATTATCAGTCTTTCTCTAGTTTAATGAGAGAGAACTTTGTCCTTAATTATTTTGAGCACCGTATACGATTAATTGATGCACGTATGGACGTGTATATAGAGTGCAAAAAAGATTATCAGGAATTTAATAAGTTCTTACGCAAATTGCGAGTATTGGATTCATCTAAAAATATTAGAGTGTCCAAAACTTGGCAAGAAATTGAATCAGAACTAAAAATGGCGAAAAGTAAAAAAGGTGTCAATGTAGAAATTAAGAATACAAATTTTAAGAACAATACATGCCAAAAAATATTTGGTGCTTTATTTTTGCTATGTGTACATCGTCAGTGGAATGCGAAGCAGGCTTCAGGAATGATTACACAGCTTGGGCTAGTTTAGTAATCATGTAAGGATTAGCATATGTAGTTTGGATTCGAAAATTATTAAATAATTTAATATTTTCATCAGGTGCATTGATGTTTTCTAAATTAGAATGTTGAAGTAGTTTAAATTGGGGGCTATTACAGAAATTAAGTCGTAGTGCAAAAAGAAGCCTCTGGTTTCTATTCTTGGTACTTGTTGGAATAAGCTTTTTCAATTATCAACAAACAAAGGAACTCAAGGATAGGGATGCTCGTGAAGAATTGGTAAAGCAACGTGAAGCGGAAATTATGTTTATGAAAAATCAATACATGGAGGAGTATGCTAAGCCTAAGGAAGCTAATGTGCATATTGAATAGATAAGGAATAAGCTATATTGCAAAATCAACAACCACTGAGACACTAATTCTTATTAAGAATGTGCACTGACTACTTACTTGTTTGGTGTCATTTTGTGGCGCAATATGGCATTAATAAGACTGAGAGGTGTTAAATATCTATGCAAATTAAAAAAGAGTTCAATATGCTGTGGATGAGGCAATCTCAGAATCAGCAGAGTACATCATTAAAAAAAGTTGGGCTAACCCCTACATCTGTTTTTAGTATGGTTATGGCTGAAATAGCTAGAACAGGTCGAATCCCTGTAAGTAATCAGATAAGTGATGATGATTTTAATACAGCACAACTCATAGCACTTAGCCATAATATTCCGAGTATAAAAGTATCCAATACAAAATCTGCTCAAGAATTTTTAAATGATGATGGTGGATATTAATGGCACAGGATTTGTATTAGGCTTATATTGGTTTTACAGACATCGCAGATGGTGAAACCCGCCCTTGAATAGCCACAAATCTTAATAACCATTTAAATAAGAATTCGCATATATCTTTCATGAATATCTGAAATATGAGATGACGTTAGATTTGACCATAATTTTAAGCATAGCTTAGTGATTTCTATACAGACTTTATAACTGAGTAGGGATAGCAAAATGTCAGAAGATAATACAGATTTGATTACTCTAGAAATAGATTTGACTACGATGCAACTCGCTAAAAATGCGGCATCTGCATTAGGTTATGAATCCGTAGAGAAGTATTTAATTATGTTGATCAAAGAGCATTCACCCCAAATATTAAATTGTGAATGTGACATGTTAAAATAAACTGCTGAGACTATATATGCAACTACAGGTGATACAATTTGGTTGGGTTTTTAAATATACCTTAAAGGTCATGATGTCATCTTAATGAGTGAAGCTCAGAGTGTCTTGAGGAAGTCCTCAGTTGATATTTCTTGTTCCACGTAAAAAACACCATTTTGATCTGCTTTCATTTTTTTAATGGAAATACCTTGAAGTTTATTGATCTCGAGTAGATCTTTAAGTATTTGATCTGCAATTTTATTCCTTCTATCATCTTCTGAATCTAAATGAATTGACATGAGTTTCTCCTGGTTCATGGCGTAGAATCTAAATCATCAGTCCTACAGGAAGTTTGACATTAGAGTTGGGTTGAATTGGTTTAATACGAGTATGACAATTTAAACTTCGATGATCAAATTTTCTCTAAAACCATTTTTACCTTGTTCTTGCGGATAACCTAAAGGATTGATCACTAATCTACATCCGTCGACTATAGTATCCACTGATGTGTGCGTATGTCCTGAAATCCAAAGTGTAAAGCCTTTAATATCCAAGTCATTTATAAAATAAGGATTAAGGGCTGATGCAACAGGATGCTTACCCCAATACGGATCAAGACAGGCTAAATGAGGAGGGAAATGGGTAATGACGATTACATTGTCTTGCCCTTTAAACTGCATAATGTTTTGATGATATCGTTGAAATAATGCAATGTAGTCATCTGCCGTTATAGATCGATTATCGCTACTAATCATGATTTGATCAAAATCATAAATAGATTGTTCAGCATCTTTTTTGGATTGTAAAAGTATGTTAGGAGATGTAAGGGGAGAGTTGGAACGAAAGTTCGTAAACAATGTACCGCCAACAAATATTTTATCCTGTATCTTGATATGGTTATCATCAAGTAGAGCATTTTGAGGATAGTTTTCTCTTAAGAAATCTACGACTAAATTGTAGTTTGAGCAGTAATAATCATGATTACCTAAAACAAAGATAAAGTTTTTATTTAGATTTTTACATGTTTCTGCAAACTCAATAGCACCACTTAGACGATTCGAAAAATCCCCAGCATGAATGATAAGATCTGCATCTTTTGACAATTGATATTCTGAATTATGTGTGTCAGATAAAATTTGTAGTTTCAAATGGCCTCCTAAGATCTATCAAAAAAAGATAACATGAGCTGAATTTGTTTTAAATAGATAAAGACCTAAATACAATGCGTGTTTAAGCACACTACAATAGACATAAAAGACTTTTGTTTTAATGAAAGGATAAATGATGAATAGCGCAATAAAAAAATTTGAATTTACAATTTATATCAAGGATTTAAAAGGTTCAGATAAATGTATTGAGGATCGTATATTTGAAGCAGATTGTGATGATGCTTTATTATGTTCAATTAACAACAACTTATACTTAGAGTTTGAAAGAAAAGCCCTAAGTCTTGATTTAGCAATTCACAAAGCATTAAAAGATATTGAGACTGCGGGATGTCAGTCTATTCAAATACATGTAAATAATGAGCCTTACAACTTGGTTAGGTAATTAGATTTAATTTTATAAATAAAGCCTATATCTGATTGGAGCAACAGTTTTATCAGAATTAAATCGTTTATTTAAAATCAATTGATTGTTTATTGATCATAAAATTTGACCAATTGATTTTATGCACATAATATAAATACGTTACAGCAAAATCTGTAACCAGGCGTGGAAACCTGAATTTACTACAGAAGCAGTTAACCGCTTTAGCGGTTTTTTGCGTTTATTATGTTTAGTCTATCGTAATGGTAGGCCAAGCAGGGCAGTCTTTGACTGGCCGTCTTCTGTAGTACGGTATTTCCACCCCTGTTTGGCTTGCCTCCATCTCGTGGAAAAGTTGGAAGCTTGTTTGTAATAAATTACTACAGGAACTAAACATGAACACTTTCTATAATATCCCTTATTTTCTCCAAGCCATTTCTTCTGTTCTTAAAGAATAAAACTTTTGAAATAAATTTTAGTCATATCTAAATAATTTTACTTTTATAAATTTCGTAATTTTACGAGATATAGAGAAGTATTGCCTAGAGAAAATACAGATGGCCCGTACTAAGCTATTAACCAATATTATTCAAAGAAAAATGATGTTGCTTGACGAAATGTCGCACTCAAATCAACACCAAAACTTTGAAATATCACTTTATGATTTCGCACAGCATGAAATTCTAGAAAAATTATATAAGGCAGACAATCAACGTTCCACAGAATGTTGGAGCCCTGATGAAATTGAGGAGTTTATTCTAGATTGTTTGAATGATCGTAATGTCAATTTATGCATTCGCTATTGGAAGGATGCTGCTGGCAATATTTATATCATCGATGGTGGGCATAGGATTTCAATTATTTATGCTTGGATCAAAAGATTCTTTATTGATGAGCAGGTAGTAGGAGCTCCGAAATTCACGGCACCACAAAAACGAGATATTCGTCAGATTCGTAATCGATTAGGTGGATTAGCTGATTTTCAAAAATTATCGAGTGATTCTGAGTTTCAGCAAAAATTAAAATCAACCAAAATTAATTTTATTCAAGTAATTGGGACACCTGAGGAAGCTCGAAAAGCCTTTTGTTCAATCAATTCGGATACGAAACGATTAGATCCAGATGAGGAGTATCATTTACAGAATAGGGGGAGTGATGCTTTTTATGTGATTTATGCGTGTTGTTATATAAACGATAATAAATCCAACTTGGCTGAACTGAATTACGAGCGGATAAATGAAGTGATCGCTTTGGGTGAGCAAATTCACGATCATCTTTTTAAGATAATACTTTTAGAGCCGGATTTAGCACACGGTAAAAAAATAGGCTTGGTCAATGAGCTCCTGAATATCGTGTTTGGTGATACTTGTCAGAATACTGTGAGTATAGACCAAGGTCAGCGTGTTGAAAATTTAATACTAAAACTTAGAGTTGTGTTGTGTCGTATCGCCAAACCAGAAATTAGCATTCGGATTCCAAGTTTGGGTTTACACCCAAAACTATATTTTTATAAAGATAATCGTTTTCAAGTTACATCCTTTTTGGCTTGGTTCTCTATAGTCTTTGAAATTGAAGAAGGTTGTTTTGAAATACAGAATAAGAAGTTAGATTTTATTGGTTTTACACGAGCACGCCGTAGTGTTGAAAGTTTAATTGAAAAAATTCCTGTGGCGATCAAAGAAACTGTTGGTAAGTTTGGTAGTGGGATTAGATCACATGAGCGATTGAAGAACGTGTATCAAGCTTTTATCTGTATTGGACTAAATATGGATTTAGATTTTGAAGATGAGGTTTGTTTGAACACTGTCATTCTTTCGATGAGTCAATCATTTGATTATATTAATTTTAATGATTTTTACCTTGAGCGTTTTGGTGGCGCTTATGATGAGAGCATTGTTGATGATGTTGTGAGTTTTGTTAAATCAGTAAGACCATCAAAGAAGAAAAAACCTCTAAATTTTTCACCTGCCACCAAAAGAAATGTGTATCAACGTGAGGAAAAGAAAACATGGAGCTATTGTGAAGTGTGTGATAGTGCTCTATACCTTGAATCGACTGAAGTAGATCATCGAGAATCGAAAGCAGAAGGTGGCTACGGCATTCTAGAAAATGGAGCAATTATTCACCCGATATGTAATCGGTTCAAGTCAGATCGTGATTTGGATGAAGTAAGAGCTGATTTGTTTGAATAAAAATTAAGGGGGCATTCGCTCCCTTAATTTTTAGATGTGGATATGGAAACACTGTATTAGCCATTTTTAGCTGAGTTACCGGAATCTGCACGAATCTTGGATTTGGGCTGTAGCTCAGGGCGGAGTTGCTTCTTGTGTAAATACAGTGGTGATAATTACAACTATACTGAAGGGTTGCCCATTTATTGCAAGGCCAAAAAGAAAGCGTGTAATTCAAATCAGGCTGCTGAATGTGATTGGTATCGATTAGCATAAAAAATAAATATTTGATTACTTTTTATGCTGATTTGAATTGTTTCTGGCAAAATCGAAGAAACAACTTCTCCATAATTGATGTATCAGCTCGATATGAAGCTGAATCTATATGAATGAAGGAGAGAATATAATGAGTAAAGCTGGTTGGCCGAGTACCACAGGAAACCCTTCAGGTGGTGGTCGTGATAATAATCCACCGCAAAAGTAAGGAGTTCTAATATGAGTCTTCATATCCAAATTGCAGGATTAAACGGTAAAGGGTTGTATAGTCCAAATACAATTGAAGAAATGGAAAATATGTTAGGAGACAAAATTATTTTGTTGAAAGAACCAAAACCTCAATTAGGTCTTGGAGGAATCGTGAATGTTTTTAGAACAGCAAAAAAGCTCAATATGCATTTAGATATAGGTGATAAAGATGACACCTGGGGATTTTTAATAATTCCAGATGAAAATCTCCGTTTAAATGGACTTAAATCATTTAAACGGGAAGCTTTATGGCAAATTAGAAGGTCATATACGGATTATCCGTTATGGTCTAAAGAGGATTATGACGATACAGTAAACTTTTTTACTGAGTTGACAAATGAAGCGGGCTGGCCAAGCAAAACCGGCAACCCCTCAGGTTCTGGGCGCTATAACAATCTTTAAGTGATTTGTGCCACTTCATTGAACTTGGCAGGCCACTGAAAAGTGGCCTTTTTCCCACTCGGTACATAGAACATTTGCCATAAATCCATAAATTCTCGCGTCGTGCTGAGTCCCTGTAAAACTTCAGGAGGGTTCATTTGCTGTGCATCATAGATAAGGAATTGGAAGTAGTAAATCAGCCATAGTGCGTTCATGTCATTGAAGGCAACATAATCGGCATCTGTTATTGTTCTATAGAGAAGAAAGCGTGCATTGGATTTGGCTACCGTTTCATATTTTTCATCGCTAAACAGTTTGGCTATCTCACAAGGTACTGTTACAAATTGATCTATATCGGTTAGATAACAAAAACGATCTTCAGCTCGCATCTTTTTAATCAGTTGGCGTATTTTGGCAATACGTGGATTTTCTACATCATCGCTTGTTTCAAATTCTTCACCAAGAAATTCAGTATCTAAGTATTGATCAAACGAACTCATCGATGGGACTTTTTCTAGTGGTTTCTTATTTGCATGTGAAGCCACTAAATAGAGGAGCAGATCGGAAAAGCTACTTGAAGGGCCATAGGGCTTTTGTTTTTTATACCTAAATTTGAATAGCTGATTAAAGCAGAGCGGTGCAAATTTACTATCTAGGGTAATCAGGGTGTCTAGATGAATCAGCAGTAACATAATGAGGTGTACAGGCTGGCTCATCTTTTCCTGTGATAGATAAGCATGATCTTGTCCCGTAACGACGATGCTCTGTATAAACCGATGCAACTCAGTGATACTTTCTTCTGAAAAACTTGCTAATTCAGCTTGATCAAATAGCTCAACATGTTTGTTCCAATTTTTATAAATATCTTCTTTTAATGGGTATAGGGATAAACATTTCAAAATATAGGCAAAAGAAACTTTTATTTCTTCGCCTTGATCAGCCATTTGGCTGGAATGACTGTCTAAAACCTGAAGTCCCAAGGCTTCACAGAGCATGCCCTTTAACTCGAAAGATGAAAGTTCATCTTCAATCTGACTCGCTTTTTTAACTAGTTGTTCTAAATTTCCTTCAAGCTGTCGATCAAACTTATTGAGTATTGAATAATTAAACAGTGTTAAATCCACGAGATACCCTTAATTTTTTGAAAAATGATCCGCGACACGATTTGGCGTATGACCCTAAAGTATTCCATATATACACTGCCGTAAGACTTTAAAATAGTGTTAAATATCGACATTAAAAATTAATGCATTATTTTGGGTTCTTATGGATCATTCAGTACATAACAAATTGGTTTCATTTATCTGGTCGATCGCTGATGACTGTCTTCGAGATGTCTATGTACGTGGTAAATATCGTGATGTGATTTTACCGATGGTGGTATTACGTCGTTTAGATACGCTGTTAGAGCCAAGCAAAGATGCAGTACTCGAAGAAGTGCGCTATCAACAAGTCGAAATGGAACTGACTGAGTTTGATGATGAGCCACTGAAAGAAGCATCGGGCTATGTGTTTTATAATACGTCTAAATGGACGCTACGCTCGCTATATACATCTGCATCAAACAACCCTGAAATTTTGTTGGCGAACTTTGAAGAATACTTAGAAGGTTTTAGCGCCAACGTTAAAGAAATTATTCAATGCTTTAACTTGTATGCACAAATCCGTCATATGTCGCATAAAAACGTATTGATGGATGTGGTCGAAAAGTTCCTTTCTCCGTATATCAACCTTACCCCAGAAGATATCCTTGACCCTGACGGTTATCGTTTGCCTGCATTGACCAATTTGGGCATGGGTTATGTCTTTGAAGAATTAATTCGTAAGTTTAACGAAGAAAATAACGAAGAAGCGGGTGAGCACTTTACCCCACGTGAAGTGATTGAGTTGATGACACACTTTGTCTTTGATCCAATTCAAGAAAAGTTACCTTTAACCATTACCGTATATGACCCAGCATGTGGTTCGGGTGGCATGCTCACAGAAGCACAGAACTTTATTGATGAACGTTACGCCGTGGAAAATGGCAATCGTGATGTGATTCTGTATGGTAAAGAGATCAATGACGAGACTTATGCGATTTGTAAGTCAGACATGATGATTAAGGGCAATAACCCTGAAAACATTCGAGTCGGTTCAACGCTGACCACGGATGAGTTTGTCGGCACCAAGTTTGACTTTATGTTGTCAAACCCACCGTATGGTAAAAGCTGGGCATCAGAGCAAAAGTACATTAAAGACGGCTCTGATGTGATTGACCCACGTTTTATCGTGAAACTCAAAGATTATTGGGGCAATGAAGAGACTTGCGATGCTACACCACGTTCAAGTGATGGTCAGCTTTTGTTCCTGATGGAAATGGTCAATAAGATGAAATCACCTGAGCATAATGGCATCGGTAGCCGTATTGCTTCAGTCCATAATGGTTCGAGTTTATTTACCGGTGATGCTGGTGGTGGTGAAAGCAATATTCGTCGTTTCATCATTGAAAATGACTTACTCAATGCAATTGTGCAATTGCCAAATAACTTGTTCTATAACACCGGTATTACCACTTATATTTGGCTATTGTCGAATAACAAACCGGCACACCGTCAAGGCAAAGTACAGCTCCTTGATGCGAGTTTAATGTTCCGTAAATTGCGTAAAAACTTGGGCAATAAAAACTGTGAATTTGCACCTGAGCATATTGCTGAGATTATGCAGACCTATTTGGCTGGTGAAGATGTCGAGCGTCAGCTTGATGCACAGCATGAGCCTATGGGGATTGCGAGCAAAGTATTTGATAACCAAGATTTTGGTTATTACAAGGTCAATATTGAGCGTCCTGACCGCCGTAAAGCACAGTTTAGTGCAGAGCGTTTACAAGGCCTACGTTTTGATAAATCTTTGCTTGAGCCTATGGAGTATATGTATAACACCTATGGCGATGAGATCTATGCTTCAGGCAAGCTTGAAGCGGTTAAAAAAGACGTGTTGGCATGGTGTGAAACGCAAGAGATTACCCTTAACAATAAAGCACAAAGCAAATTATTTGATGCAACGCATTGGGCAAACTTAAAGGCTTCATTCGAGAATACACTGAGTATTATGGCGCACGTGGGGCAGAATGATTTCTCTGATTTTAATGTCTTTAAAAAGAAAGTAGATGAAGCGATTAAAGCGTTAAAAATTAAGCTGTCGAATACTGAAAAGAACAATCTGTTGAATGCTGTCAGTTGGTATGACGAAACAGCAGAAAAAGTGGTGAAGAAGGTTGTGAAGTTCGATTCAGATGAGCTGGCTGATTTAGTTGCTCATTTGGGTTGTACTGAAGCTGTTTTAGCTGACTTTGGTTATTATGCGACGAATAAGCAAGGTGAGTACATCACCTATGAAAGCAATAGTGATTTGCGTGATAGTGAGTCTGTGCCGTTAAAACAGCAGATTCATCAGTATTTCTTAGATGAAGTAAAACCGCATGTAGCAGAAGCGTGGATTAATCTTGATTCTGTGAAGATTGGTTATGAGGTGAGCTTTAATAAGTATTTCTATCAGCATAAGCCTTTGCGTTCTTTAGATGAAGTGGCGCAAGATATTTTAAGTTTGGAAAAGCAAGCTGATGGCTTAATTGCGCAGATTTTAGGTCTTTAAGGGGAAGCATGATGTTTAAACAATATGATGCTTATCAAGATTCGAATAATTTAGAGTTACCGATTGTACCTGTAGGGTGGAAAGTTGATCGGATAAAATATGAAATAAAACTACTCACCGGCTACCCATTCAATAGTTCAAAATATACAGAAGAGGGTATTAAGTTAGTACGTGGAATTAATGTTAAAGAGTCAATACTTGATTGGAAAGACACAGCTTATTGGCCTGAAGTAACTCCAGATTTACAACGGTATCTATTAAAAAATGGTGATTTGTTAATTGGAATGGATGGATCAAAAGTTGGTAAAAATTTTTGCCAAGTATCTGAGCAGGATCTTCCATTATTGTTATTACAACGAGTAGCTAGATTAAGAGTTAAAAATTTACTTAATGCAAGATATCTATATTGGAATCTTGCTAGCAAAAGATTTTTAAATTGGATTAACAGATCAAAAACTGATCCTATGATTCCTCATATGGCACCTAAAGACATTAATGATTTTGTTATTGCTTATCCTTCTACAGAGGAACAGTCTAGGATAGCTTTATTTTTAGATCAAAAAACATCTGAAATCGACCAAGCCATTGCAATTAAAGAACAGCAAATTTCCTTACTCAATGAACGTAAGCAAATTGTGATTCAAAAAGCGGTGACGCAAGGTTTAGATCCAAATGTACCGATGAAAGATTCAGGTTTGAACGGAGTTGGGAATATTCCTCAAGATTGGCACATTCTAAAATTTAAATATTTGGCTAAAGTTCGTTATGGTTTAGGACAACCACCTAAACAGTTGGATAATGGTTTAAAAATTATTAGGGCAACGAATGTTGAAAGGGGGAAAATTGTCGAGAAAGGAATGTTATATATTGATCCAAATGATATTCCTTGGGACAGAAATCCTACTCTAAATAAAGATGAGATTATAGTTGTACGTAGTGGAGCATACACAGGCGACTCAGCAATTGTTACAGAGGAATATGCAGGATGTATTGCTGGATACGATATGGTTGCAGCACCTTTTAATTGTGACCCTAAATTTCTTTCAATTGTTTTATTAAGCCACTATGTACTTTATGAGCAGATTTATTTGCTAAGAATGCGTTCAGCTCAACCACACTTAAATGCTGAAGAGTTGAATGAGCTACAAATTGTTGTACCTCCAATAAATCAGCAAAGACTTATAGCAAATTATATTGAACAAGTTGAATCGGATCTTGATCAGGCTATTTCATTGACTAAAAGACAAATTGAAAAGTTAAAAGAATATAAGACAATACTCATTAATGATGCGGTAACAGGCAAAATTAAAGTGGCATAAAAAATTAAACCTAGCGAACTTCGGTTGGCTAGGTTTTTTAATATTTCGGGGGGGATATGAGCTTATATACAGTCGACACAGCCAATAAAAAACTTAAACCATTAGACACCACACAATTGAAACAACAGAACCTGACTGAGCGTTACGACTTACAAGAATGGTTAGTGAGCCACCCAGGAGCTTTGGGCGAAGAACTACTGATTATCCAAAAAGAATTTGATGGTTTTGACGGCACAGGCGAACGCCTAGACCTGTTGGCATTAGACAGCAAAGGGCAATTAGTCCTGATTGAAAACAAACGTGATGATAGTGGTCGTGACGCCGTGTGGCAGGCACTCAAATACGCATCTTATGTCGCGCCGTTTACCTCGGATGATATTGAAGAAGTCTTTGCCAAATACCTATTGAAGAATAAACCGAACTATCCCGATTTAGACCAACATGCTTTTGATGCTGATCAAGTCAAAAACACAGCCAAAATTCTGATTGACCGCTTCTTAGAAGAACATCAGGAAACGGATGTGTCTATTCCAACTTTAAACCCACGCAATAGCCAACGTATTATCTTGGTGGCAGGTGAGTTTCGTAAAGAAGTCACCAATACCGCATTATGGTTGCTCGATCGCAAGATTGATGTGAAATGTGTAAAGGTATCGCCTTATAAGTTAGGTGAACAATTGCTGGTGGATATTCAGCAAATTATTCCGGTACCTGAAGCATCGGAATATATGGTGCGTCTGACTCGTAAAGATGATGAAGAAAGCATTGCCAAAGTAAAACAAGCCGATCATAACGATATTCGCTACCAGTATTGGGAGCAGTTGCTTGTACATTTTTCACAGAGTGAAAATTCACTTTATAACAATATTAGCCCGAAAACCGATCATTGGTTGAGTTCAGCAACAGGCATATCACAATGTAACTACCATCTGATTTTCTTGCAGAAAGCGATACGTGTTGATATTGAGTTTGCGAGAAAGGACGCCGTAGAGAACAAACAATTGTTTGATTTCTTTTATGCACGTAAAGCAGAAATTGAGGCGAAGTTTGGACATCCGCTGGATTGGCTCAGATTAGATAATAAGAAATCTTCTCGAATTGAGTTTAGCTTGCCTATAGAGGGTCACAACCAAGACTTATGGCAAGACTATACCGCTTGGCATTTGGAGCATATCCAAAAGCTGGAACAAGCTTTTAAACCGTATATGAAAGATGCGTATCAAGTGATTAAGTAAGATAGTAAAGAATTAAATATTTAAGAATTGGGGTAATGTGTGACGAAACCACAAGCGTTGATCAAAGTAGCAGTGTGCAATGTTGCACAGCTGCTTAGCGGTAAACGAATCAAAACAGAAAGCCAAAAATACATTCAGGGTCAGTTAAGTATTCCTGAGTATCAGCGCCCATATGTATGGGGTGAAAAGCAGATTGATAAACTTATTGACGATCTAAAAGATCATCAAGAACAATTTGCTGACAGTCCTTATTATCTGGGTAGTGTGATCTTACATGCACAAGATGGGTATTTAAACATTATTGATGGACAGCAGCGCTTAACCACACTTGCCTTACTTGGATATTTAAATGGTCAGCTTGATGATGTATCTCTAAGCTATCAAGCGAGTTTGAGCATTCAACATATTAAACAAAATTTACAGTATCTTGAAAAAGTGCGAGCTGAATGGGAAGACTATATAGATTTTGCAAATATTGTTGTATCACTCGTGGTCACTGAATCAGAAGATGATGCTTATAAATTTTTTGAAACGCAAAATACAGGCGGTGTGCGACTCACGGGTCCAGATATTATTAAAGCGCATCATTTACGAGCCGTGAATGAACGTTATAGAAATCACTATGCAAAGCAATGGGAAGATTTAGGTGAATTGCAAAGTATAGTCATGACGCTGTTAAGAGGGCGTTATTGGAATAGTTTGAACGCACGAACAGTACCTTTTTATCAAGAAAAACAAAAGATTCGAGATGAGGTCGTCGATGAGTTTGCAAACCGTGCTCTAAAACATCAAGACGATGTTGCCTATGGTTTTATGCGCATGACCTATACGCCAATGACTAAGCAAGCAAAGCAAGATCTGCAAAATAGTTATCAGCTTAGACAGCCGTTAAATGAAGGCATCAATAGTATTTCTTATATTGAATACTTTCAAAATATATACCTGAACTATTATAAAGATCTAAAAGTTAGCTATTTACCAGAGTATTCTCATTTTATTAAGTGGTTAAAAGAATTAGAAGGTTGTCGTTTCCTAGAAGAGCTTTTTGTTACTGGACTGATGTTGTACATCAGCCAGTTTGGTGAATATAAGCTTGATGTCTTTGCTAAAAAGTTTTTTAGGGTTGCTTATTCAAAACGCGTCAGTAATAAAAAGGCAGTGCGAGCAGATTCTGTTCCTGAGTTTTTAAAGGGTCATAAGGTCTTAGACCTCATTGCTTATAGTTTTACTGCAGAACAGGTTTTTGAATATTTGGATTGTTTTGAATTAAAAGTTGATCCAAACGGACTCAATGAAAACACGGTCAAAAGATATTTTGTTGAGAAAACCAATACTTACTTTGGATTAGGAATGCAACAAACCCAATATGCAGCAAAATTTGCTGAGCAATTGAGTCAAAAAATTCGAGAATTGGGGTAATAAGAATGAATCAAGCCGTAAATACAGAGCTTTTAAGCTTAAAGCACGTTGTAGATGAGAGTTATCAATTCATTATCCCTAGCTATCAACGTCCATATGTATGGAGCTCAATTAATATTGAAGATCTACTCAATGATATTGAGGAAGCATTTAAGAATAAACAGGCATCTAAGAATCAAGAAACTCATTATTTTATTGGTACGACACTGTCTTCAAAAAGAGATCATTCAATTTATGAATTAATCGATGGGCAGCAGCGCACCACAACATTGATGTTATTTGCCTTAGCTTGCCATGATTACAAAGATTCAGCTTTAAAAGGGCATCCAATATTAGACGTATCTACTTATGCACAAAAACCAAGATTGCATTTTGAAATTCGAGAAAAAATTGAATCTTATTTAGGCTCTCAAGCAGGGCTTGATGGATTTGGTGAGCCATCGCAAGATCAACTGACTGACGATGCTTATTTGAAGCATATACATGAAGGTCTAAAATACATAAAACAAAGGCTAAAAAAAATTCATGAGAGTGAGCTAAATCTCAAAGAGTTTGTAGACTACATCTTTGAAAATGTAATATGGATTAATAATATTATTCCTGAAAAGACCGACTTAAATAAGTTGTTTTCAAGTATGAATACTTCGGGAATACAATTAGAACCAGTAGATATTTTGAAATCTAAAATTTTTAAAAAAATAACAAGGAATAAGAAAATTTATGAGGCAATTTGGGATGCTTGCCAGAATATGAATACATATTTTGAGCGAGTTTTGCGTAAAAAAATTGAAGTTTCTGCTTGGAATAAATTGAGTTATGAGAGTCTTGCAGAATATGATGCAGAGATGATGCCGTTTGAAGTCAGCTCTGAAAATGATAAGGCTCGACCATCTCATGGTCTTTCAATTCAAGAGATTGCTAAAAAAAGAAAGATTATTAATGGTGAAACTGACCATGATGAAAATATAGAAATCGAAGATCAAATAGAAGAGGATATTCCAGAAGAAAATAAAATGCATTGTAGGTCTTTTATTAGTTTTGAGTTGTTATTAATTCACGCTTTGCGTATCTACAAAGTTTTAAATGATGAGCAAGACATAGAAGAACGCTTAATTGTATCAAACCTACAAAAAATTTTTAAAAGCTTCCTAAATGATGCAACTGAAGCTGAGATAAAAAGTTTTCTGAATGTATTGTGGAAAGTGCGATATCAATTTGATACTTGGTGTGTGAAATGGCTAGATAATGAAGACGGCAGTGGCGAAGAGTTGCGTTTAACTTCGATTTCTAACCCTATCTCTAAAAAATTAAAAAAAGTTTATCATCCAAGAAATAAAGGCAATGATCATTCATCTTTAGAGCTTTTACAAAGCGTACGAATTTTTACAGGTGAACGTAGTGCGCAATATTGGTTAACACCATTCTTAATTTACATGATCACTGCGGAGTCTAGCTTAGGTCAAGATAAAATTGTTGAGTGGCTAGAAAAAATTGATAATGATTTGTCATTAGCAGTAGATGGAGTTACCCAAAAAGAAGCCAGTTATCAACTTTGTTTTGAGGATGAAGTAGAAAGAAAAGAATGGCAAGAAATTCATACTTATCTTGAAAGTCAAAAGGGGACTTCTTTTGAACATTATTGGTTCCAAAAACTAGAATATGTTTTATGGAAAAACTATGGGCGCCGTACAGAGAAGAAATTTAAAAATTACCGTATTACTGCAAAAAACTCTGTTGAGCATGTGCACCCTCAAAAAGAGAGATTTGGAGCTGTATTGCAGGACTCATATTTACATGCTTTTGGTAATTTGGTTTTGCTCAGTCCAGGTCAAAATTCAGAATATAGTAATAAGCCTGTGACGGTTAAATTGGCAGAATTTGAGAGAAAGCCATCATATGATTCGTTGAAGCTGAAATATTTATTCGATACTTTTAAAAAGTCAGAAAGTAAAAATTTAAATAAGCAAGTCATTAAGATGCATGAGAATCGGATGCTTGAGCTATTGAAAGGGCATTATTGTGCTACAAAGGGTGGTGAATAATATGGCTAGCTTAACCAATGAACGTGCTTTAGAGATGGCAATTGAAAAAGCCTTGACCGGAACATGTCTTGAGAATGTCAAAGCAGGTTCAACCGACATTGTGCTACCTCATCATGGTTTTGTATCAGGTTCACCTTCAAATTTTGACATGCTTTATGCCTTAGATACTCAATATTTTTGGCAGTTCTTAGAGCAAACGCAAGCAGATGAATTGGCTAAAATCCAAAAATTTAATCCGCATGACTGGCAAAGAAAAATCTATGAACGCTTTGATCGAATGATCAGAAAGCATGGGGTTGTACATTTATTAAAGAAAGGTCTTGCTGTCGATCAAGCGCATTTTCATTTGATGTATCCAGCGCCGTTGGCCAGTAGCTCACAAAAGATTAAAGATCGTTTTAAACAAAATATTTTTAGTGTGACGCGTCAACTCCGCTATTCCAAAGCCAATCCATTGCAAGAAATTGACATGGTGGTCTTTGTCAATGGTATTCCAATCATGACGTTTGAACTAAAAAATGAATGGACAGGGCAAAATGCGCGTCATCATGGACAGAAGCAATATAAACAAGATCGGGATATTAGCCAGCCATTACTCAGTTTTGCACGTTGTATCGTGCATATGGCTGTAGATACCGATGAAATTTATATGACGACCAAACTTGCAGGTGTGGATACGTTCTTTTTACCCTTTAATAAAGGACATAATGCAGGTGCAGGCAATCCCCCCAATCCAGAGGGGCATAAAACCGCATATCTATGGCAAGAGCTGCTTTCAAAAGAAAGCTTAGCCAATATCATTCAGCACTTTGTTCGACTAGATGGTGATGAAAAATCTCTTTTAGAAAAAAGAAACTTATATTTCCCACGTTATCATCAACTCAATGTCGTACGTCGTTTGATTGATCATGTTTCAATGAATGGTGTAGGGCAAACTTACTTGATTCAACATTCGGCAGGTTCAGGGAAGTCTAACTCGATTACATGGGCTGCTTTCCAGTTGATCGAAGCCTATCCAGTAAAAGAGTCAGTTGCTGGAAGCCGTGGACTTGAATATCCCTTATTTGATTCAGTGATTGTTGTAACAGATCGCCGTATTTTAGATAAACAGCTAAAAGACAATATCAAGGAGTTCTCCGAGGTTAAAAATATTACGGCACATGCCCATAAGTCTTCAGAACTGAAATCTGCATTGGAAAATGGCAAAAAAATCATCATTACAACGATTCAGAAATTCCCATTCATTATTGATGGCATTGCAGATTTAAGTGATAAACGTTTTGCTGTGATCATTGATGAAGCGCATAGCTCTCAATCAGGTGTTGCGCATGACAAAATGAATGAGGTTATGGGTAAAGTAAATGAAGACAGTGATGGCGTCGATGCTCAAGATAAAATTTTGAGTGCCATGTTGGCGCGAAAAATGAAAGGTAATGCGTCATATTTTGCTTTTACTGCAACGCCAAAGAATACAACTTTAGAGAAATTTGGTGAAAAGCAAGCCGATGGCTCATTTAAACCCTTTGATCTTTATTCGATGAAGCAGGCGATTGAGGAAGGATTTATCCTAGATGTCTTATCGAACTATACGACGTATAAGAGCTTCTATGAAATTGAGAAATCAATTTTAGAAAATCCTTTATTCGATACCAAAAAAGCGCAAAAAACGCTCCGAAGTTATGTAGAGAAAACACAGCAGACGATTGATATCAAAGCAGAGGTGATGCTTGATCATTTCATACAGCATGTTGTGAATACCAAGAAACTCAAAGGTAAAGCGAAAGGGATGATTGTGACTCAAAATATTGAGTCTGCGATCCGTTATTACAAAGCGATTGATCGTCGGTTAGAGCAAGCAGGATATCCATTTAAGGCAATCATTGCCTTCTCTGGAGAAAAGAAAGTGGATGGTATCGAATATACCGAAGCCATTCTCAATGGGTTCTCTGACAACGATACCAAAGACATGTTTGATCGAGGCTATGTCGGTGATAAAAAGCCTGCGAGTGTGAATGAAGATCAGTATCGATTATTGATTGTGGCCAATAAATACCTAACAGGTTTTGATCAACCAAAGCTTTGCACGATGTATGTCGATAAGAAACTCGCTGATGTTCTATGTGTGCAAGCACTCTCACGATTGAACCGTTCTGCACCTAAATTAGGTAAGCGAACTGAAGATATATTTGTTCTAGATTTCTTCAATGAAATAGAAGACATCAAACAATCATTTGATAGTTTCTATACCTCGACCACATTATCACAAGCGACTGATATTAATGTACTCAACGAACTAAAAGATGAATTAGATGGTGTTGGGGTATATGAATCATCGGAAGTGGAAGACTTTGCCACAAAATACTTTGATTCAGTCGATGCAGAAAAACTGAGTCCGATTATTGATATTGCCGTTTCACGTTTTGACTCAGAATTAGAATTGAGTGCTGAGGACAAAGTAGATTTCAAAATCAAAGCAAAACAGTTTGTGAAGATTTATGGTCAGATGGCATCAATTTTACCGTATGAAGTTCCAGCTTGGGAAAAGTTGTATTGGTTCTTAAAATTCTTAATTCCGAAACTTAAAATCGAAGATCCTGAAGCAGATGCCTTGGATGAGTTACTCAACTCAGTCGATTTAAACTCGTATGGACTACAACGTAAAAAGCTCAATGAACAGATTGAATTAGATGCTGAAGAAACAGTTCTAGATCCGACAAATCCGAATCCACGTGGGGCTCATGGAGGTGAAACGGAAGAAGATCCATTAGATGAAATCATTAAAACATTTAATGAGCGCTGGTTTGGCGGTTGGGCTGCAACACCTGAAGAGCAAAAAGTGAAGTTTGTTAATATCTTAAAACAGATCAAGGAACATGCTGATTTTGAAAGCAAGTATCTGAATAATCCTGATCCGCATACCAAAGACCTAGCTTTTGACAAGATTATGAATGAAATCATGCTTCGTCAAAGAAAAATTGATATGGATATGTATAAGCACTATTCAAAAGATACGGCTTTTAGAATGTCATGGAAATATAGCTTGCAACAGGGTGTTATGAGATAAGGAAAATTTACGATGTGGAATTGGATACAAGGAGAGTTCTATACCTTCTTGATGGTGCTCGGGCGTTATCCTAAAGTTTGGATTCTGCCTTGTGTCTTTTTTCTATTTTGTATAGCTGTTATGGCATGGCTTAATAGTCAACTTGGTCATTATTTTGAGACACGAAGCGTGACGCAGATGACGCCTTTTATGGATCAATTCATTGTGAATTTTTACGATAAAAGTAAGCGTCCGCTGAACCCCATGCCTATTTTTTAATTTGAGTTGGATTTCCAGCGATGTGGCAGTAATTCTTCTATTTGGGTCGCTTTATGCGTCGGCAGCC